>CAYLHM010000081.1:0-5453 GCA_964383485.1 uncultured Oscillospiraceae bacterium | reverse complement strand
ATCAGGTGTAAAGCATTCAGCAAAAAATCCCTGAGGTTTGTATCTCAGGGATTTTGTTTATTCCGGGGACAGATCCGTCTGGCGGCGAATGATGCTGTAGGGCGGTACCGGGCGGGGGAGGCGGAGATGAAATTGCATCTGGGGCGTTCTGGGCTCAGTCAGTATGCCGCCCTCTAAATCCTGCATTTCCGTTGCGGTAAAGGAAAAGGGACGGGTGTCCGGGCCGACGGCCTCCAGCTCGTCACCAGTGCGAAATTTGTTGCGCAGACTGCACAGGGCAAGGCCGGTTTCGTCACAGCGCTCTACGATGGCGCAGACCTGCCACTGGCGGATATAGCGGGAATGCTGGGTGTACTGCCCCGGCTCCCCAAAGTAGAACCCGGTGGAATACACCCGGTGGGAGATATGCTCCACCTCGTCCCGCCACACCGGGTCTGGGGGCCTGCCGGCGGCCACATCGTCAATGCAGTGCCGGTAGGCCCCGGTGACGATGGCGGCGTAGTAGGCGGATTTGGCCCGGCCCTCGATCTTGATGCAGTCCACCCCGGCATCCTGCAATTCTTTCAGGTGGTCGATCATGCACATATCCCGGGAATTGAGAATATAGCTGCCCTTTTCATCCTCAAAGATGGGGAAATACTCCCCGGGGCGCTTTTCTTCCACCAGGGCGTACTGGTAGCGGCAGGGCTGGGCGCAGGCCCCGCGGTTGGAGTCCCGCCCGGTCATGTAGTTGCTCAGCAGGCAGCGGCCGGAATAGCTGACACACATGGCACCGTGCCCAAAGGTCTCGATTTCCAGATCCTTTGGAGTTTTCTCCCGAATGAGGCGGATCTCCTCCAGGCTCAGCTCCCGTGCCAGCACCACCCGCTTGGCCCCCAGATCGTACCAGGCCTGGGCGCAGATGTAGTTGGCAATGGATTGCTGGGTGGAGATGTGCCGCTGGCAGTGGGGCGCATACTTCCCGGCAAGAGTAAAGGCTCCCAAATCTGCCAGGATCAGCGCATCTACGCCGGCATCCTCCAGCTGCTCCAGATATGCGGGCAGCCCGGCGGCCTCGTCGCTGCGGGGCATGGTGTTTACCGTCACATGGACCCGAACGCCGTGGCTGTGGGCATATTGGACAGCAGTCGGCAGCTCCTCCGGGCTGAAATTCCCGGCAAAGGAGCGCATTCCAAAGCTGGTTCCGGCGAGATAGACGGCATCAGCGCCGTAAAGCACAGCCATTTTCAGCCGCTCCATATCACCGGCAGGGCTTAGCAGTTCCAGTGTTTTCATGAATCTAAGCTGGCCAGGAAGTCCAGATGCTCCTGATAGGTCTTGGAGAAGTGGTGCATACCCGTGGCGGGATCCAGGGCGTAGTAATAGTATCCGGTATCCTCCGGGGACAGGGCGGCCATGATGCTGGAAATGCCGGGGTTGGAAATGGGCGTGGGGGGCAGGCCCCTGTACATATAGGTGTTATAGGGGCTGTCGAGCTTGAAGTCATCTTCTGTCAGCTCTGCCTTGCCGCCCAGGGCATAGACCAGGGTGGCATCGATGTTCAGGTAGGGATAGTCCGGGTTTGCCAGACGGTTGTAGATTACGGAGGCGATCGTGCGGCTTTCCTGAGAGTTTGCGCTCTCTTTCTCGATCATAGAAGCGATGATGATGATGTCATAGCTGGTAAGCTGATGCTCGGAAATATAGCTGTCGTCGTAGCCGTTGGCACGCATCTTCTGGGACAGGCTTTCGTTCACGGTGTCGGTGTAGCCTCGCAGCTCCTCGTCATACTGGTTGTCAAAGCGGTTCAGGAACTTGATAAAGACCTCTTTCGGCGTAGAGTTGTAGTAGAAGTCATAGGTGTCGGGGAACAGGAAGCCCTCCAGGGTATATTTGTCGCCACGCTGCACGCCCTCCAGAAAATCGTAGCTTTCAAAATCGCTTTCGGCGGCGTATTTTTCCAGACTGGCGGCGGAGCAGACACCCTTTTCCTCCAGCAAAGCAAAGATCTGGGCGCAGGTGTAGCCCTCGGGGATCAGAACATCCTCGACCACCTCCCGGAAAGAGGAAGAGGAGGACAGGCCCGACACCACGGCGTGATAGTCAAACAGGGTATTCAGTGTAAAGGTGCCGGTGGTGATCTTTTGATCGGCGTTGGAGATGCCGGCATACATTTTGAACAGGCCGGGATATTTCACCAGCCCGGCGTTGTACAGCTTCTGGGCAATGGTGTCCATGGTGTCCTGGTCGGTAATGGTCAGGGTGACGGTCTGATCCTCCCGGCCAAAGGCCAGCACATCGGTGGCGCAGACCCAGAGCAGGCGGCCCAGGGAAACACCGATGGCCACGGCCAGCAGCAGCCAGATCGCTGAGGAAATGATGTGGGGAATGCCCAGCAGACCATAGCCGGAGCGGCGCTTTGGCCGCACCTTGCGCACCGGGCCGTTATCCTCCTCCTCCGGCTCCGCCTGGGGCGGGGGCGCTGGCTCGTCGCCGCTGTCGGTGTACTGGTCATAGGCAACGGGGGCAGGCTCCGGGGGGGCAGGCTCCGGCTCCTCCGGCCAATCGGCGGACTTGGCCTCCTGCAAAATGCGCTCCAGCTCCAGGTCGCCGATATCGGTCAGCCCGGCGGAGTGGACGGCCTGCTCATCGGCGCCAAGCTCCTCCTGCGCCTCATGCGCTCTCAAAAACTCCTCCAGCCAGTCATTGTCCTCGGGCTGCAGGCCTTGCTGCTCGTTTCGTTCGTTGTCCATACTAGAACCTCCTCAGCGAATGACGATCTGCCTTTCAACGGCATCGGCGGCCTCGTGGCCCCGGAGTGCGGCAATCAATGCCAGGCCGAAGGGAATGGCGCAGCCGGCAGAAGCAGCGGTGATCAGCCGCCCGTCCCGGACACAGGCCCGGTCGGTATGCACCACGGCGCTGCCCATGTGGGTCTCCTGACCGGGGTAGCAGGTGGTATTTTTGCCGTCGGTAATGCCCAGATCCGCCAGCACCGTGGGCCCGGCGCAGATGGCCGCCACAAATTTGCCGTTTTCCCAGGCAAAGCGCAAAAGCTCCATGGCCTCCCGGCTGGCACGCACAGAGGCAACGCCCCTCAGCCCGCCGGGCAGAATGATCATGTCCATATCCGTGGGATCCACCTGCCCCAGCTCCAGATCCGCCTGGATGCAGATGCCGTGGCTGCCGCAAACGGTTTTTCCGTTCACGCCCACGCTTGCAGCTTCAATTCCCGCCCGCCGCAGCAGATCCAGGGGCGTGACGGCCTCGGTTTCCTCAAAGCCCGTGGCAAGAAGCATATAGATCATCGTTCAACCCTCCATGCAGGCCCGTACAGCCTGGTAAAGTTCCTCATGAATATCCTCCAGCGGCCGCATCTGACCGTCCTTGACACAGTTGATGACCTTCCAGCCGTAGTAGTTTGCGGCGGCCCGGCCGGCCTCCCGGCAGACGGTCAGGTAGGCGGTGTCCTTTTCGTGAATGTCGGCCTTGGTGCGGGTCTGCTGCTCCCGGTCGCGGAGCAGGCGCTCGGTGAAATCCGTGGGCACATCCAGATAGATCACCAGGTCGGGCCGGGGCAGGCCCAGCCGGTCATATTCAAAATCATACAGCCATTTCAGAAATTCCCCCCGGCGCTCAGGAGGCTCCTTGGAGGCCTGATGTACGGCATTGGAGGTGGTGTAGCGGTCGGACAGCACCAGCCCGCCCTGCTCGTACCACTGGCCCCACACCTTTTTGTAGGAAGCGTAGCGATCCACCGCATAGAAGGCGGAGGCGGCATAGGCGTTCACATCGCTGGGCCTGTCCCCAAATTCGCCGCCCAGATACATCCGGATCAGTGCGGAGCTGTCCTCGGAATACTGGGGAAACACCAGCTTTTGAAACGCCACCTGCTCCTGCTCCAGCCGCTGGGTCAGGAGCCGGAACTGGGTGGATTTTCCGGAGCCGTCGGTTCCCTCGATCACGATCAGTTTACCCATTTTTTCACCTTTTTTCATGGTTTCATGTTGATTTTGTCCGCCCAGATTGGTGGCGGGGAAGATATCGGCAACATCGTTGATGGCAATATAAGCCTGGGGATCCTGGGCATGAACCAGATTTTTCATCTTGCCGATCTGGAAACGGTTCAGCACAAAGTAGATCATGGTTTTTTCTGCGCCGGAATAGTAGCCCTTGGCGCTCAAGGTGGTAATGCCGTTTTCAAAGGTGTCGGAAAGGGCCTGGCACACCGCCTCCGGCCGGGAGGTGATGATAAAGGCGGCCTTGGATCGATCCAGTCCTTCCACACAGAAATCCACGGTTTTGGATGCCGCCGCATAGGTTACAATGGAGTACAGGGGCAAAATCCAGCTCCCCAGCACCACACCGCAGACGATGTACAGCAGCACATTGTAGGCCATGACGAAGGTGCCCAGGCTCAGGCCGAGCTGCTTGGCAAACAGTACGCCCAGCACATCAATGCCGTCAATAGCGCCGCCGAAGCGCACGGTCAGGCCGCTGCCCAGGCCGGAGATGATGCCGCCGAAGATGGCGCACAGGAACAGATCGGTCTGGGCCAGGGGAGAGGCGATGGTCACATCCACCGGCAGGATGTCGGTGATCAGCCAGGCGGCCACGGAATACACCGCCACGGCATAGGTGGAATACAGTGTGAAGGCCTTGCCCTCCCGGCGGAGCCCCAGCAGGAAAATGGGGATATTCAGCACCACCAGCATCAGCGACAGGCTGCACCACGGCGGGGCGTACTGGGAGATCAGCATGGAGGTGCCGGAAATGCCGCTGTCGAACAGCCGCACCGGGGCCAGGAACATGGTCACGCCAAAGGCGTTGATGATGCCGGCCAAAGTCAGTCCCAGAAAATTCTGCCACTTCAGCCCCCAGGCTTTGTGCTTGCGTGCCATATTTCCCTCCCTGCAACACACTTTGAATATTGTCCATAACCGCTTTGCGGTCATTGTACCACAAATTTCCGGATTTGTCCACTACTTATCTGCGTTCCATTTGTAAATTCTCTTTGCAGACCTTGAAAAAAGCGGGGATATCTGCTAGAATATAGAAAACATTATAAACAAAGGAAGAACGATATGGAAGACAACAGAACTTTTGCCGACCTGGGGCTGAGTGATGCCATGCTGGAGGCCCTGGAAAAACGGGGCTACGGCTATCCCACCACCATTCAGGCGGAGGCCATTCCCTATTTTATGCAGTGGCGGGATGTGATCGCAAAGGCGCCTACCGGGACCGGCAAGACCTTTGCCTTTGGCATTCCCATGATCGAGCACACCGACCCCGGCTGCCCCGATGTCCAGGGCCTGATCCTGGCCCCCACCCGGGAGCTGGCGCTCCAAATCGGTGACGAGCTGAGAAGTCTGCTGGGCGGCTTCCCGGGCATCCGGGTGGCAGTGCTGTATGGCGGTGCGGGCATCGGCGGGCAGATCCGCCAGCTGGAGAAAAAGCCCCAGATCGTGGTGGCC
>CAYLHM010000080.1:0-5460 GCA_964383485.1 uncultured Oscillospiraceae bacterium | reverse complement strand
TCGGTGAGCATAAACAGGCCCAGCTCCTTGCCCAGCTTGCGGTGGTCCCGCTTCTTGGCTTCCTCGATCCGGGTGAGGTAGGCATCCAGCTCGTCCTTGCTGGGGAAGGCCACGCCGTAGATGCGCTGGAGCATTTTCCGCTTGCTGTCACCACGCCAATAGGCGCCGCAGGAGGTGGTGAGCTTGAAGCCGTTGTGCTTGACCCGGCCGGTGGAGTCCAGGTGGGGGCCGGCGCACAGGTCGGTGAACTCGCCCTGGGTGTAGAACGAAATCACGGCATCCTCCGGCAGATCGTGGATCAGCTCCACCTTGTAAGGCTCGTTTCGGCCCTCCATATAGGCGATGGCCTCGGCACGGGGCTTTTCGCTGCGCACCAGGTGCAGACGCTCCTTGCAGATCTTCTTCATCTCGGCCTCGATTTTGGCAAGATGCTCCGGGCCAAAGGTAAAGGGCGCATCGAAATCATAGTACCAGCCCTCGTCGATGGCAGGGCCGATGGCAAGCTGCACCTCCGGCCACAGGCGCTTGACCGCCTGGGCCATGATGTGGGAGCAGGTGTGCCAGTAGGTTTTGCGGTATTCGGGATTTTCAAAGGTGTACAGGTTTTCTTCGGACATGATCGGTTCCTCCTTATAGCTTTGGGAGAGGGATAAAAAATACCCACCCCCTGAATAAGTCAGGGGTGGGATACATTCTGTATTCCACGGTTCCACCCTGGTTACGGCGCAGGCCGTCACTCATTGACGCATTAACGGGCGCACCCGGCATGGCATTTCCTCCATGCGGCTCAGAAGTGGTTGGGCAGCGGCAGTTTTGCAGAACCCTTGCACCATCCGGGCTCCTCTCTGGGCAGCTTTCCGCAGGCCAGTATCTTCATCTCAGCCTTCTGCTAAAATCATATCACAAAAATAAAAAAAGTCAATGCGAAAGTAAAAAATTCTTTACAGGAGCGGGGAATTTTCCCGCTTTCAGCCCCCAAGGTTAACCATAACAAAAAAATTATTGCAACCGGATTTGGTTGCGTTATTATGGAGTTTATGTTAACAAAATGTAATTTTTGTACCAAATATTGGGTTTGTTCGACGGATTTTTTGTATATTTAGGGTGAATGGTTGACATAATTATTTTCATCAAAATTTGAAAAAAGTTGTCGTTTTATAGGAATTTGCAAAAAATACTTGACTTTTGGGGAAAAAATGTTATAATATATCCATCCTGAGCTGCGTATTATTCAATGGTAACAATTTGATACCATTTTTTCAGCAATCTGTAAACACAGACAAAATCCAAAAAGGAGGTAGTATCATGTTGGATCGCATTCGTTCTTTCAAGAAAAAGAGTCCGATGCTCGCCCGTGCCATTTTGTTGGTCGTGCCGGTTCTGTGCGCCGTGCTGATGCTTTCGCAGGTCGCCTTTGCTAAGAACATTTACCTGATCAACGATGGCGGCCGCATCATGCTGCATTCTACATATTCAACCGATCCCACCGCTGTACTCGACGAGGTTGGCTTGAAATTGGGGGAAGAGGACACCTTCACCACCCAGACAGGGCCGGTGTCCTCCATTACGGTGCAGCGAGCCAAGGTGGTGACCGTTACGGCCGATGGCAAGACGGTGCGCATAAGCTGCTCCGGGGGTACCGTTGCCGAGCTGCTGGCCCGTATGGGTCTGGAGCTGGGGCAGCAGGATGTGGTTTCCGCTGCACTGGACACCTCGGTTTATGATGGAATGGAGCTGACCATTGCCCGCTGCAGAGAGGAAGTGCTGGCATATACCGAGGTTTTGGCCTGCGAAACGGCGTATTGCTACGATCCGGCCCTGCCCGCCGGTGAGGAAGAGGTTCTGATCCAGGGCGTGGACGGGGTGCTGGCGTGTACGGCCAGTGTCCGCTATCTGGACGGCCGGGAGGTCGCCCGCACGGTGCTGAGCAGCAAGGTTCAGAAGCAGCCGGTAAACGGGCTTGTGGCCATCGGCACGGCCGTGGAGCAGACCGATCCGCTGCCCATGCCCAGCGAGACGACCAAGCCGAAGGCCACGGAAACCGTCCCGGAGACAACACAGAGTGTCCGTGTTCCAAGCGAGGAAGTGGAAACCGATGTGATCGTGGAAAATCCCTCGGTGCCCGCCGGGACGGACGGAATGCCCATCATCAGCGGCAATACCATCACCACGCCCCAGGGCGAGGTGCTGACCTTCACCAAGAAGCTGGACTGCATTGCCACGGCGTATAGCTGCAACGGCGAGCCGGGCATCACCTATTCCGGCACACAGGCCAGAGTGGGGGCCATTGCCGTGGATCCCAGCTTTATCCCCCTGGGAACCACCCTGTACATCGTCACCAACGACGGCCAGTATATCTACGGTGTAGCCGTGGCCGAGGATATCGGCGGTGCGATCAAGGGGAACATCATTGACCTGTACTTCAATACCTTTGACGAGTGCTGGATCTTCGGTGTGCGCGATTGCAGCGTGTATGTTCTGGGATAAAAGATAAAGCATCTTGCAAAATCGCCTTTCTTCTGGTATAATAGCCGGAAGAAAGGCGGTTTTTTATGATCGATGTATGCGATATCCAGGTGATGAAGCCCCTGCTTGCCCGGCACGGCTTCCACTTTTCCAAGGCAAAGGGGCAAAACTTTCTGGCGGCCCGGTGGGTACCCGAGGCCATCGCCCAGGAGGCCGGTGTGGACGAAACGGCGGGTGTGCTGGAAATCGGCCCCGGGATCGGTTCGCTGACTCAGCAGCTTTGCCTGCGGGCGGGCAAGGTCTGCGCCGTGGAGGTGGATCAGCGCCTAAAGCCCATTTTGGAGCAGACTGTAGGGGATTTTGACAACCTGGAGCTTGTGTGGGCCGATGCGCTGAAGCTGAATTTGTCCGAGCTTGTGGCGGAGAAATTCGCCGGACTGCGGCCCATGGCCTGCGCCAATCTGCCCTATTATATCACTTCGCCCATTCTGTCGGCTCTGCTGGAGGCGGATTGCTTCCAGTCGGTCACCGTGATGGTGCAAAAAGAGGTGGCAGAGCGGATCGCAGCGGCCCCCGGTTCGGGGGCATACAGCGCCTTTTCCGTGTTCTGCCAGTACTATGCCCAGCCGGAGCTGCTGCTGGAGGTGCCGCCTAACTGTTTCCTGCCTCAGCCCAAGGTCACTTCGGCGGTAATTCGGCTGCACATCCGCAAGGCCCGGCCCTGGCAGATCAACGACCGGGCGCTGTTCTTCCGCACCGTGCGCGGGAGCTTTGCCATGCGCAGGAAAACGCTGCAAAACGGCCTGAGCGCTGCATTTCCCCAGCTGGGCAAGGAACGCATAGGCAACATTTTGGAGCAGTGCGGCCTGAGCGCCGGTGTGCGGGGGGAAACCCTGGACATTGCCGCATTTGCCAGGGTTGCCAATTCTATTGGAGAGGAGCTGCATCATGTATAAATTTTTATTTCTGGATCTGGACGAAACCATTCTGAATTTTCACAAGGCGGAGCATATCGCCGTGTCCAAGGCGTTTCAGAATTGCGGCGTGGAGCCAACGGAAGGAACCATCGCCTTGTATAGCCGGATCAACATCGACTTTTGGGAGCGGCTGGAGCGGGGAGAGGTCAGCCGGGAGCAGGTGAAGCTGGGCCGCTTTGAGGAAACCTTTCGGCAGCTGGGCATTCAGGCGGATGCCCGGCGCTGTGCCGAGGATTACGAGCGGTTTTTGGGCATCGGACATTATTTTCTGCCCGGTGCGGAGCATGCTGTCCACAGCCTGGCGAAAAAATACCGCCTGTTCCTGGCAAGCAACGGCACGGCATCGGTGCAGGCCGGCCGCCTGACCAGCGCAAAGCTCTATCCTTATTTTGAAAAAGTATTTATTTCGGAGGAGCTGGGAGCGAATAAGCCGTCCAAAGAATTTTTTGACCGCTGCTTCGCCCAAATCCCGGATTTTGACCCCAGCCAGGCCCTGATGGTGGGGGATAGTCTCAGCTCGGATATCCGTGGGGGCAACAACGCCGGCATTGCCACCTGCTGGGTCAACCGCAGGGGAGCCGCCCGCCCGACGGAGCCCCATGTGGACTACGAAATAACAGCCCTGTCCGAGCTGGAAGGGCTGCTGGAGCTGTTACAATGAGATGCGATAGACATCACAGCCGTCGGCGTGATGCCAAAACGCAAATCCGTTCTTTTCCGCAATATGCCTGCTGACGGTTTGCTGCGGGACACATTCTATGACAGCGTATTTTGCAATGCTCCTGGCTTGTTCCAGGAGCATTTTAGTCAGCTCATGGGCGTAGCCCCGGTGCCAGGCCTGGGGTGCCAGTACCCAGCCGAGTTCCACGGTGTCCGGGCTGTATGAATGGAAAATGACATAGCCAATAAAGGCGTTTTCCGGATCCTCCACGGCATAGACCAGGGGCTTCGGACACAGCCCGGCACTCTGCAAAAATGCTTCCGCCTGGGCAGGCGTGTAGGGCGGCTCCAGAAAACGCATGACCTCCGGATCGCTCAGCAGACGGGTCAGCGGCGCTAAATCGTCCGGGCGCATCCGGCGAATGAGCAGGCGAGGGGAGCGGGCCAGGGGCAGACAGATGGGCACCGGCTTGCGCAGGCACAGTTCATTTGGTGTGACCAGGCAATCCATGGCCAGAAGTGTCACGCCCTGCTCCTGGGCCTCCCGCAGAGCCTTCCCAAAGGCCGGATCGGTGGCATCGTTGGGGAGCAGATAAGAAACATCGGACATTTGAACGACAAATAGCACATAGGCTCCGAAGCCCTCCTGCGCCGCCTGGGCCAGCTCCCGCAGATGCTTGGTTCCCCGCAGCGTTGGGGCATCGGGAAAGGCGCAGACACCGTCCTGCTCCAAGGTCACGCCCTTGACCTCCAAAAAGCACAGCCGCCCGTCCTTGCGGAAAGAGAAGTCGAAGCGGGAATTGCCATGGACGGTTTCCGGGCGAAGCTCCTCGATGGGGCCTAATCCGCCGCCTTGCAGCCATTCCGCCACGGCCTTGTTGGGAGCTTGGGAGTCCATGTTGATGAGCCGCTGGCCCTTTTCCACGGCGATCAGGTCGAAGCGGGTTTTCCGCTGGGGCTTGTCGCTGATCTGGCACCAGACCCTTGCACCGGGAGGCAGCAGCTCCCGGCACCGCCCGGTGTTTTTAACATGGCAGACTTCCAGTTGTCCCTTTATTTCAATGTGGGCAATAAACCGATTTGGCCGGGCGTGAAAGACCCCGGGAACCATGCCGCAGTAGCGCATTGCCGTTGCTCCTTTTTTAGTGACGAGGGGGAAGCCCTGCGATGGAACATCGAAATGAACAGTAAAAAGTAAAAAGGGAAGCCCCGGCTTTGGTATAGCATGTATGAGTTGCCGCAGGGAGCCAATCAAAGGGAGAACTTGCCGTGAACACCTTAACACAAGAACATCGGGAAAGACAAGCGCCCGTTCAACTTGCAAACAAACAAGAGCAAGTTTTGCCGCAGTCCGTGA
>CAYLHM010000079.1:1788-5505 GCA_964383485.1 uncultured Oscillospiraceae bacterium | reverse complement strand
TCGGAATGACATCGTTTTCGGCAGGCCGAGGAAATGCGGAAACATTTCAAGGCTTAGCCTTGCATTTTGGCGGATTTGGGTGTATGATATAGGGCAGCATACAGAAAAAAGGAAGAAGGATTTTCCCATGGCGAAAAAGTTGGATAAAGCCATTCTCAAGGTCATATTTATTACCGAGCGGGTCATTGCCGTGCTGTGCGTGCTGGCGCTGATCTGCATTCTGTGCATGGAGGTCTATGCCCTGGTGACCAAGCCCAGCGACGAGCTGGAGCCCCACCATTTTCTGGAGCAGATGCTGGCTCTGGTGGTGGGCCTGGAGTTCGTGGAGCTGATTTTGGAGCCGTCCCCCAAAAACACGGTGGATGTGCTGCTGGTGGCCCTGGCCCGGTACATGGTCGTCAACCACGAAAGCCCCTGGGGCAATATCTCCTGCGTTGCCTGCATCAGCCTGCTGTTTGCAGTGCGTCACTTCTTTGCGGAGAAAAAGGAACATTCCAAAGAGCAAAATCAGGAAGCTGCTGAGGTGAAGTAAATGCCGCAAATTTACCATTCTATCGAGGAGCTCATCGGCCACACGCCCCTGCTGGAGCTGCCTGCTCCGGGCTTTTCCGGGCGCTTACTCGCCAAGCTGGAGAGCTGGAACCCCGCCGGATCGTCCAAGGACCGGGCGGCCAAAGCCATGCTGGATGCCGCCGGCCTGGAGCCGGGCGCAGTGGTCATCGAGCCGACCTCCGGCAACACCGGCATCGCCCTGGCTGCGATTGGCGCAGCGAGGGGTTACCGGGTGATTTTGGTGATGCCGGACAGCATGAGCATTGAGCGGCGGCGGATCTTGTCCGCCTACGGTGCCGAGCTGGTGCTGACCGAAGGCGCACGGGGCATGGCGGGGGCCATTGCCAAGGCCCGGGAGCTGGCCAAGTCCATTCCGGGCAGCATCATTCCCGGACAATTTGAAAATCCCATGAATGCGGCGGCCCACTATGCCACCACCGGCCCGGAGATTTGGGCGGATACCCAGGGGCAGGTGGATGTGTTTGTGGCCGGGGTAGGTACCGGCGGCACCGTCACCGGCGCAGGCCGCTATCTGAAGGAGCAAAAGCCCCACCTGCGGGTGGTTGCGGTAGAGCCGGCCGGCTCGCCTGTACTCAGCGGCGGCAAGCCCGGCCCTCACGGCTTGCAGGGCATCGGGGCGGGCTTTCTGCCGGGCGTGCTGGATCCGGGCATTTATGACGAGGTGATCCCCGTCCGGGAGGCGGATGCCTTTGCCCAGTGCCGCCAGATGGGCCGGGAAAACGGCCTGCTCATCGGCATTTCCTCCGGCGCAGCCCTGTGGGCGGCCAAGGAGCTGACCCGCCGGCCGGAATACGCCGGGAAGACCGTTGTGGTTCTGTTCCCCGACTCCGGGGAGCGCTACCTCTCCGGCGGCATTTTTGATAAAGAGGATTGAAGCAAAGGCCCCCGCCAGGCTGCTTTACGCCCCGTGGGGGCTTCTCCGCCTGCTCTTGCCGATGGAATGGACGCTTCCCTCAATTTTTTCTCCCCTCGGCGGGGGAATTTTTTTGTTGACGAACCCCTTTCCCCGTGGTAGAATAATATGGAAATTCAAGGACAAGGAGGTGCCTTATGAAATCCGGCAGCGATGGCAATATACCCGGCCGAAGTATGCCCTTGCCGCCCCTTTCGGCGGCATCTTTGTGCCGGTGTATTGCTCCTTAAACTTTAGAGGAAAGGAAGTCATACACCTTGAATGAACGCTTTGAACTTGTAGAAAAGGCCCTGCTGAAAATGCTGGCCGAAAAAAAATATGCCGCCCTGCGGGATATTTTGACCACCATGAACCCGGCAGATGTGGCCGGACTGTTCGACGGCCTAGACGACACCCAGATCCCCTTCCTGTTCCGGCTGCTGCCCAAGGAGCTGGCCGCCGAGACCTTTGTAGAAATGGAGCCGGATGCCCAGGAGCTGCTGATCCGCAGCTTTTCCGACAGTGAGCTGAAGGAGGTTGTGGACGAGCTGTATGTGGACGATGCCGCCGATCTGGTGGAGGAAATGCCCGCCAATGTGGTGCAGCGCATTTTGCGCCAGGCCGACCCCGAAATGCGCAGCAGCATCAACCAGATCCTGCGCTACCCGGAAAACTCCGCCGGATCCATCATGACCACGGAATATGTGGATCTGCGCCAGCACATGACGGTGGAGGAGGCCATCACCCGCATCCGCCGCCAGGGCATCGACAAGGAAACCATCTACACCTGCTATGTCATGGCCAAGGACCGCACCCTCATCGGCCTGGTGACGGTGAAGGATCTGTTGCTTTGCATGGACGACGACACCAAAATTGAGGACATCATGGAAACCAACCTGATCTCGGTGACCACCCACACCGACCAGGAGGAAGTGGCCAGGATGTTCAACCGATATAATTTTCTGGCCCTGCCCGTGGTGGACGGGGAGAACCGCATGGTGGGCATTGTCACCTTTGACGATGCCATGGATGTCATGGAGGACGAGGCCACCGAGGATATGGAGATCATGGCCGCTATGACCCCCTCGGAAAAGCCCTACCTGAAAAGCTCCGTGCTGGAGCTGTACAAGCACCGCATTCCCTGGCTGATGCTGCTGATGGTATCGGCCACCTTCACCGGCATGATCATCACCGGCTTCGAGAGCGCCTTGGCCGCCCAGGTGGCCCTCACCGCCTTTATTCCCATGCTCATGGACACCGGCGGCAACAGCGGCTCTCAGTCCAGCGTGACCATTATCCGCGCCCTGAGCCTGGGGGAGCTGGAATTTAAGGATCTGGCAAAAGTGCTGCTCAAGGAGCTGGGCACCGCTCTGGCCTGCGGCGCAACACTGGCGGCGCTGTGCTTCGTAAAAATCCTGCTGGTGGACCGGCTGCTCATGGGCAACCAGAATATCACCCTGATGGTGGATGCCGTGGTGTGCTTTGCCCTGTTTTTCACCGTGATGGCAGCCAAATGCGTGGGCTGTGTCCTGCCTATGGTGGCTAAGAAGCTGGGCTTTGACCCGGCAGTGATGGCCAGCCCCTTTATCACCACCATTGTGGATGCCCTGTCCCTGCTGGTGTACTTCGCCTTCGCAAAGGCCCTGCTGGGGGTATAAAGGCCCCTCGTGATGCGTACTGTTCCATGGGGCGGCAGCCTGCCGCCCCATGATTTCGTATTTCGCCGCTGCCCCTTGAGGATCACAGGATGAAAAGGGCAGCAAAAAGCCCTTCCCATAAAGGAAGGGCGCGGCGGATTGTCCGCTTATTGGTCAGACGGATCTCTCTTTGCCTTTTCCGTGCTTCTCCTGCCTCAATTTCTCCAGGCTGAGCATGAGCAGGCAGGCCCACAGAAACAGGCTCAGCACCCACACCTGGCAGCCCACCATGGGGGCCGACACCAAAATCAGCAGGGCATACAGCACGGTGCCCATCGTCTCCGATGCCTGCACGGCCATAAAATTGGCCACCAGCACTGCAAGCGTCAGCCCCAGGCTCAGGGCGCTGAGGTTCCGCAGCAGCCGGAAAGTGGCCCGCTCCCCCCGGTATGCCAGCATTGCCGGGGGCACAAAAAAGGCCAGCCCCGCTGCAATGCACAGCGCTTTTACAAGGCCCTCAGGCTCTTGCAGGAAGCTCAGGCCCACGCATAGGACATACAGCAGGCCCCAGGCCAGATAACACCGTTTTTTTCGATCCATGACGATCTCCTTTAG
>CAYLHM010000079.1:0-1688 GCA_964383485.1 uncultured Oscillospiraceae bacterium | reverse complement strand
ATTATACCGCATTTTGCCCCATTCCGCAAGAGAAACGGTGAAAAAATACTGGACACCGGGGGAAAGTTCTGCTATAATAACAATATCTATAACCATAAGGGGGTTGGTTTCTATGAAGTGTCCGTTCTGCGGCGATCTGGAAAGCAAGGTTGTGGATTCCCGCCGCTCCGAAGATGGCTCCACCATTCGCCGCCGCCGGGAGTGCTGCAACTGCCAAAGGCGGTTCACCACCTATGAGATCGTGGAGAGCCTGCCCATCATCGTCATCAAGCGGTCCGGCAGCCGGGAGGCCTTCGACCGGAACAAGATCCTCACCTCCATGATGCACGCCTTCGACAAGCGGAAGGTGGAGGTCAGCGAGCTGGATCGGATCACCACCGAGATCGAGCAGACCATTCAGAACACGCTGGAGCGGGAGATCAGCACCTACAAGATCGGTGAAATGGTCATGGAGCGGCTCAAGCCCCTGGACGAGGTGGCCTATATCCGCTTTGCCTCGGTCTACCGCCGGTTCCAGGATGTGCGCAGCTTTATCCAGGAGATCGAGCGCTTCCTGGAGGAGAAGTAAGGTGAACATATGTCCTTTGATACCATAAAAGAACTGATCAACAATTTCGATATCGAAAACTTCCTGCCCCAGCTGGATCAGGTTCTGGGCTGGGTGGAGCTGATTTTGCGCCTGGCGGTCATGGCCGGGCCGCTGCTGCTGCTGGGCTTCGGCCTGGTGTATCTGCTCATGCCCCCGGAGGAAGCCAACTACAGCCTGGGCTACCGCTTTTGGTGGGGTATGTCCAGCCTGGAAGCCTGGCAATATACCCAGCGGGTCGCCGGATTTGTGTGGACGGGCCTGGGCCTGGTGCTGACGGTGATCATGGCCATTGTGTGCAACGGCTTCCGCCGCCTGGCCCCCATGGATATGGTGTGGTCGGCCATACGGTGCCTGCTGTGGGAGCTGGGGCTGACTGGGGCGGCCTGTCTGGGCGTGGACATTGCCGTGATCGTCCGATTTGACAAGGACGGCTACCGCCGGGAGCGGCGATAAAACCAAAGCGTGGGCATTTTGCTCACGCTTTTTTGTGGCCAAAAGGCACCTTTTTGAATTTTCCCTAAAAACCGGGCGTGCTGTGTGATGCAGCACGCCCAAAGGTTTATTTTGCGTATTCCACGGCCTTGGTTTCCCGGATGACATTGACCTTGATCTGGCCGGGGTATTCCAGCTCGGCCTCGATCTTCTTGGTGATGTCCCTGGCCAGCAGGATCATGTTGTCCTCGCTGACCACCTCCGGCTTGACCATGATGCGGACTTCCCGGCCCGCCTGAATGGCATAGGCCTTTTCCACGCCGGGGTAGGAGCCGGTCAGCTCCTCCAGCTTTTGCAGGCGGCGGATATAATTTTCCACATTCTCACGCCGTGCGCCGGGCCGGGCGGCAGACACCGCATCGGCGGCCTGTACCAGCACGGCGATCACCGTCTTGGGTTCCACATCGCCATGGTGGGCCTCGATGGCATTGATGACCACCGGGTTTTCCTTGTACTTCCGGGCCAGATCGGCGCCCAGCTGCACATGGCTGCCCTCCACCTCGTGGTCGATGGACTTGCCCAGGTCGTGGAGCAGGCCGGCACGCTTGGCCAGCGCCACATCCACCCCCAGCTCTGCGGCCATCAGGCCGGCCAGGTGGGCCACCTC
>CAYLHM010000078.1:0-5551 GCA_964383485.1 uncultured Oscillospiraceae bacterium | reverse complement strand
TTTGCGTTTTTGGGGAATTTTCCGTTGCATTTTGGGAAAAATGTGGTATGATGGAGCTATCGAATATGAGGAGGCGTGATGATGCTGGATTTTATGCGCATTGGCTGCGCTGTGCCCAAGGTTCGTGTGGGCGATGTGGAAAAAAATGTGCAGGATATCTGCAGCTATATAGAAAAGGCCGATGGGCAGGGCGTTGACCTGCTGATCTTCCCAGAGCTGGCGCTCACGGGCTACACCTGCGCCGACCTGTTCTTCCAGGAGGCCCTGCTGAGCGCCTGCCGCTCCGGCCTGGAGCGGATCGTGGGGTGCTGCGCCGATCACAGCGCCATGACCGTGGTGGTGGGTGCGCCCCTGGTCATTGCCGGGCAGATGTACAACTGCGCCGTGACGGTACAGGGCGGGGAGATTTTGGGGGTCGTGCCCAAGACCTACCTGCCAAACTATAACGAATTTTACGAGCGGCGGTGGTTTTCCTCCTCCGAGGATCTGCTGTGCGCCGACATCGACACCGCCGAGCTGGGGATCGGCGGGCCGGGCCGCCGGGTGCCGGTGGGCCGGAATTTGCTGATGCGGATCGGCGGCGGCACCCTGCTGGGTGTGGAGATCTGCGAGGATCTGTGGTCGCCCCTGCCGCCGTCCACGCTCCTGGCCCTGAACGGGGCGGAGGTGATCGTCAACCTCTCTGCTTCCAACGAAACCATCGGCAAGCGGGCCTACCGCCGGGAACTGGTCGATCATCAGTCCGGGGTGTGCAGCTGTGTCTATGCCTACTGCTCTGCCGGATACACCGAGTCCACCCAGGATCTGGTGTTCTCCGGCCACAGCATGATTGCCGAAAACGGCAGCATTTTGGCGGAAAACCGGGACCAGATCGCCACGGATTATCTGCTGGTGACGGATACCGACCTGGGCCGGGTGCGCTCCGACCGGCGCAGGAACAAGAGCATTCAGGACGCCGTGTCCTTCTATGGCCGGCTCCAACCCATGACCGTGGTGGAGAGCAAGGCGCCCGGCCTGCGGTCTGACGGCAGCCTGCACCCCGTCAGCAAGCTGCCCTTCGTACCCTCCGGGGAGGCCGACCGCACACAGCGCTGTATGTCCATTTTTGCCATTCAGGTGGCCGGACTGAAGCAGCGGCTGGATACCACCGGAACCAATGCGGTGGTGGGTGTGTCCGGCGGGCTGGATTCCACCCTGGCTCTGCTGGTGGCGGTGGAGGCCATGCGCCAGCTGGGGCGGCCCGCCTCTTGCGTGTATGGCGTGACCATGCCCTGCTTTGGAACCTCCGACCGCACCTACAACAATGCCCTGGAGCTGATGCGCATTCTGGGCGTGCAGACAAAAGAGATTTCCATCCGCAATGCCGTGACACAGCACTTTGCAGACATCGGCCATGACAGGAGCATTCACAACGGCACCTATGAAAATTCCCAGGCACGGGAGCGTACCCAGGTTTTGATGGACTATGCCAGCGTGGTGGGGGGCATTGTGGTAGGCACCGGCGATCTCAGCGAGCTGGCCCTGGGCTGGTGTACCTACAATGGCGACCATATGAGTATGTATGGCGTGAACGCCTCCATTCCCAAGACCCTGATCCGCTGGATGATCCGCTCCATTGCGGAAATACCGCAGTACACCCCGGCCCGGGCGGTGCTGCTGGACATTCTGGACACCCCCATCAGCCCGGAGCTGCTGCCCCCGGATGCCCAGGGGCAAATTCAGCAGGTCACGGAGGATCTGGTGGGGCCCTATGCCCTCCACGATTTCTTCCTGTATTATATGCTGCGCTTCAATTTCACCCCCGCCAAGATCTACTGCCTGGCCTGCCGGGCCTTTGCCGGGGATTTTGACCCGCAGACCATTAAAAAATGGCTGTGCAGCTTCTACCGCCGGTTTTTCAGCCAGCAGTTCAAGCGGAGCTGTATGCCTGACGGGGTGAAGGTCGGCTCCGTGGCCCTCAGTCCCCGGGGCGATTGGCGGATGCCCAGCGATGCCAGTGGCCGGATCTGGCTGGAGGAAGCGGAAAAGCTGTAAGCCCGATTATACCGACATATACCCCCAAAAGGGGAATGACAAAGGAGGAAAACATATGATTAGTTTTGATAAGCTGTGGACGACCATGCAGGAGAAAAATATGTCCCAGTACACCCTGATGCGGGATTTCGACATCACCACGGCCCAGCTGGACAAGCTGCGCAAGAACGGCAATGTGGGCAGCCACACCTTAAACGAGCTGTGCAAGGCCCTGAAATGCGACCTGTCCGACATCGCCGAGTATGTGGACGAGGAATAAGAGGGGTCGTTGACGGTGCGCACCAAAGGCGCTCCCTTTGGGGGCGCTGGCACGGCGAAGCTGTGACCGAGAGGGCACAATGTGCAGAATTTTGCGCACATGACCCCCTCCGCCCGGTGTGCGCTACTTCGCACCTCCCCCAAAGGGGGAGGCATATAAAAAGGAACTGCTTGGTTGGCGGTTCCTTTTGCTATATGGTGCAAAAAAATAAAAAGCCGAGGAAAAAATTTCCCCGGCAAAAAAATTCCTTGACAAACGCAGGCTGATGGTGTAAAATGGTATTCCATAATGTGTAAAAATGCGCATTGGGGCATTCCAGCCCATCATGGGTATTTTATCACATTTTCCCCCGGCTGTCAAGAGGGGAAATGAACAAAATTGACAACGATGCCGGGCGTATCATTTTTCTTCGCATCATATTCAGGCTTCGGCCAAAAGAAAGGCTGTGATGATCCATATGGCAATGGTCAAGGATGTAATGTACGGAAAGACCTTGCGCAAAAGCTATGCAAAGTACAAAGAGATCCTGGAGATCCCCAATATGCTCAAGATCCAGAAGGACTCCTATCAGTGGTTCCTGGACGAGGGACTGCGGGAGGTTTTTCGGGATGTGGGCGTGATTACCGACTTCTCCGGTAAGCTGGAGCTGAGCTTCCTGGATTTCTCCATGGAGGACAAGCCCAAATACACCATCGCCGAGTGCAAGGAGCGGGATGCCACCTATGCCCGGCCCATCAAGGTGCGGGTGCGCCTGCGCAACACCGAGACAGAGGAAATCAAAGAGCAGGAGATCTTCATGGGAGATTTCCCCATCATGACCAACGGCGGCACCTTTGTGATCAACGGCGCCGAGCGGGTCATTGTTTCCCAGATCGTCCGCAGCCCCGGTATGTACTACGGCCACGAGGTGGACAAGGCCGACCAGCACACCTACACCGCCACCGTGATCCCCTACCGGGGCGCCTGGCTGGAGTATGAGACCGACAATTCCAATGTGTTCTGGGTGCGGATCGACAAGAACCGCAAGCTGCCCATCACCAGCCTGATCCGGGCCTTGGGCGTCAGCACCGATGAGGAGATCAAGGAGCTGTTCGGCGAGGACGAGCGGATCCTGGCCACTTTGGAAAAGGATCCCTGCAAGACCCGTGAGGATGCCCTGCTGGAGATCTACCGCCGCCTGCGCCCCGGCGAGCCGCCCACGGTGGAGACGGCTACCGCCCATTTGGACGGCCTGCTGTTTGACTATCACCGCTACGATGTGAGCAAGGTGGGCCGCTATAAATTCAACAAGAAGATGGACATCTGCTCCCGGCTGTCCGGCCGGGAACTGGCAGAGCCGGTCACCGATCCCATGACCGGCGAGGTCCTGGCGATGCCCGGCGACTTCGTCAGCCGTGCCATGGCCCGGGATTTCAGCGACCGGGGCGTGAACAGCGCCGTGGTGCTGGTGGGCGACGAGAAGGTGAAGATCTTCTCCAACGGCATGGTGCCCATGGAGCGCTTTGTGGACTTCGACCCCAAGAAGTACGGCGTTACCGAGAAGGTGCGCTTCTCCGTCCTGAAGGAGCTGCTGGAAACGGTCAGCCCCGACGGCTGGGAAGAAGCCATCGCCGAGCGAATCGATGATCTGGTTCCCAAGCATATTATTGTAGACGATATCATGGCCTCCATCAACTATCTGAACTGCGTGGCCATGGGCATCGGCGTGCCCGATGACATCGACCACCTGGGCAACCGCCGCCTGCGCTGCGTGGGCGAGCTGCTGCAAAACCAGTTCCGCATCGGCTTCTCCCGCCTGGATCGGGTGATCCGGGAGCGCATGACCGTGCAGGATCTGGATGCGGTCACACCCCAGAGCCTGATCAACATTCGGCCGGTCACCGCCGTGATCAAGGAGTTCTTCGGCTCCAGCCCCCTGTCCCAGTTCATGGATGCCAACAACCCCCTGAGCGAGCTGACCCACAAGCGCCGTCTGTCCGCCCTTGGCCCCGGCGGCCTGAGCCGGGAGCGGGCCTCCTTTGATGTCCGGGATATTCACTATACCCACTATGGCCGGATGTGCCCCATCGAGACCCCCGAAGGCCCCAACATCGGCCTGATCAACTACCTGGCAACCTTCGCCCGGATCAATGTCTACGGCTTTGTGGAGGCCCCCTACCGCAAGGTGGACAAGGCCACCGGCTTCGTCACCGACCAGGTGGAGTATATGACCGCCGATGTGGAGGACGAGTTCTATATCGGCCAGGCGAGCGAGCCCCTGGACGAAAACGGCTGCCTGGCAAATAAGCGTATTACCTGCCGCCACCGCAACGAGATCATTGAAGTGGATCGGGAAATGATCGACTATATCGATGTTTCCCCCAGAATGATGATCTCCATTGCGACCTCTTTCATTCCATTCCTGCAAAACGATGACTCCGCCCGTGCCCTGATGGGTGCCAATATGCAGCGCCAGGCGGTGCCGCTGCTGACCACGGAGCCGCCCATTGTCGCCACCGGCATCGAACACGCCACCGCCGTGGACTCCGAGGTCTGTGTCAAGGCCAAAAAGGCCGGCACCGTCACCGCCGTGTCCGCCACCGATGTGACCATCCGCTACGACGATGGCGAGGTGGAGACCAGCCACCTGATCAAGTTTGCCCGCAGCAATGCCGGCACCTGCATCAATCAGCGGCCCATCGTCACGGTGGGCGAGCGGGTAGAGGCCGAGCAGATCGTGGCCGACGGCCCCAGCTGCTCCGGCGGCGAGGTCGCCCTGGGCAAGAATGTGCTGATCGGCTTCGTCACCTGGGAGGGCTACAACTACGAGGATGCCATTCTGCTGAACGAACGGCTGGTCAAGGAAGATGTCTTTACCTCCATCCATATCGAGGAGCATGAAACCGAGGCCCGGGACACCAAGCTCGGCCCGGAGGAAATCACCAGAGATATCCCCAATGTGGGCGAGGATATGCTGAAGGATCTGGACGAGAGCGGCATTATCCGGGTCGGCGCCGAGGTGCATTCCGGCGATTATCTGGTCGGCAAGGTCACCCCCAAGGGCGAAACCGAGCTGACCCCCGAGGAGCGGCTGCTCCGTGCCATCTTTGGCGAGAAGGCCAGAGAGGTGCGGGACACCTCTCTGAAGGTGCCCCACGGCGAGAGCGGCATCGTGGTGGATGTCAAGGTGTTCACCAAGGAAAATTCCGACGAGCTGGCGCCCGGTGTCACCAAATCCGTCCGGGTGTATATTGCCCAGAAGCGGAAGATTTCCGTGGG
>CAYLHM010000077.1:0-5752 GCA_964383485.1 uncultured Oscillospiraceae bacterium | reverse complement strand
TAGAAAGCTCCTTTCCATAAGAAGATACGCCCCCAGGGGGACGGTTGCTTCAGGTTGCCGCCCCTACGCATCGTTCGCACACTGGTGCGCAAATCCCCCGTTGTGTCATTCCGAGCGAGCGAAGCGAGTCGAGGAATCTGGACATGAATTGTTTTGCAGATCGTACGGCAAGTGCGTAGACCCCTCGGCTGCGCTCGGGGTGACAGCGCTGTACCATTCACCGGCCAGCGGTGGAATGGGCACTGTGGCGGGCGGCAGGCGCACTTGAGGAAGTCTGTCATTCCGATAAGTAGCGCACACTGGGCGGAGAGGGTAAGGCGCCCAAAAGCCTGTACATTGTACCCTCTCAGTCACGGCTTCGCCGTGCCAGCTCTCCCAAAGGGAGAGCCTTTTACAGCTCGATTTCGCAGTCCGGCTCCACCTTTTTGCAGGCTTTCAGCACATTCTTCATCACAGCTTTGGGGTCCTGGCCTTCCGCAAATTCCACGATCATCTTCTGGGTCATAAAATTCACGGTGGCGGAAGCGACACCGGCGGTCTTGCGGGCGGCATCCTCCATCAAATTGGCGCAGTTGGCGCAGTCCACTTCGATTGCGTAGGTCTTTTTCATGGGAAACACACCTTTCATTTTTTGAATTTTATGATTAAGTACTTGTTTAATCATTCTGATTGCAGTATAATGCTTTTAGCAAAGGAAGTCAAGAGGCCCAGGCGCAGGTTCTCCCAAATGGGCGAAAAGAATTTCTGTTTGGGAGAAATTGGGCCAATAAAAGGAGGAAATCCCCATGTATGAACCAGTCAGCCTGCCCCACCACCACGGCGAGGGCCAGGAAACGGCCTTGCTTCAGGAGCAGGTGAACCAAATCAGCAATTTTCAGGTGGTTGCGGAGCTTTTCAAGCAGCTTTGCGACACCACCCGAATTCGGATCTTCTGGCTGCTGTGCCACTGCGAGGAATGCGTGATCAACATTTCGGCCATGCTGGATATGTCCAGCCCGGCAGTGTCCCACCATCTCCGGCCCCTGAAAAACAGCGGCCTGATCGTCAGCCGCCGAGAGGGAAAGGAGGTCTACTACCGTGCCTCGGACACGCCCCAGAGCCGGCTTTTGCACGAGATGATCGAGGAGGTCATGGAAATCTCCTGCCCCCGGCAGGAGCAGCGGACAGCGCAGCCATCGGAGCAGCTGGAGATCGTGCGGGAAATTCACGACCGTCTTATTCAGGAAATGGGCACCAGAATGACCATTGAGGAGCTGTCCAGGGAATATCTGATCAATCCCACCACTCTGAAAACCGCTTTCAAGGCGGTCTACGGCACCTCCATAGCCGCCCACATCAAGGAACACCGCATGAAAAAAGCGGCCGAGCTGCTGCGGTATTCCAACAAAAGCGTGGCGGAAATCGCCCAGGCCGTGGGCTACGACAGCCCCAGCAAATTCACCGCAGCATTCAAAGGCTATTTCCATGTTCTGCCAAAGGATTATAAGAAGAAATTTTGAACGCGCCCTACCGCTCCCCGCAGTTCCCCTTCACCGGCAGCGAGGGGCGCTTTTCTCATAAACCAGCCTAAAATTGTCCATACTATTTTCAAAAAAGGAGAAAAGGAGATGCTCGTATGGACACACTTTGGAACGAGGGTTTCCGGCCGCCCCGGTTTCCCTCCTTGCAGGAGGATCTTCACACCGATGTGCTGATCATTGGCGGCGGCATGGCCGGAATGCTCTGCGCCTGGCTTCTGCGGCAGCAGGGAGTATCCTGCGCTCTGGCGGAGGCCCGGCGCATCGGCAGCGGCGTCACCGGCCGCACCACCGCCAAGCTCACCGCACAGCACGGCCTGATCTACTCCAAGCTCCCCAAGGAGCAGGCACGGCTGTATTTGCAGGCCAATCTGGAGGCGCTGGAGGCCTTTTTCGGCCTTTGTCCGGGAATGGACTGCGATTTTCAGGAGGAGGACAGCTTCCTGTACGCCCCGCCGGGGGACGACAGCGCGTTCCGGGAATACCAGGCCCTGCTGGCACTGGACTATCTGGCGGAGTGGGTCGCCCGGCCGCCCCTCCCCTTTGCCACCGCCGGGGCGGTGAAATTCCCCCGTCAGGCCCAATTTCACCCCCTCAAATTCCTGTACGCCCTGTCTGGCGGCCTGCCCATTTATGAAAATACCCCGGTGCGGGAGCTGGCGCCCCACCGGGCCGTCACCGACCGGGGCAGCATCACGGCGGACAAGATCATCGTTGCCACCCACTTCCCGATCCTCAACAAGCACGGCAGCTTTTTCCTCAAGCTCTATCAGCAGCGCAGCTATGTGCTGGCCCTGAAAACCCAGGCCGGGCCGGAGGGAATGTATATCGGCACGGAGGAAAACAGCATTTCCCTGCGCCGCCAGGGGGATTTTCTGCTGCTGGGCGGCGGCGGACACCGCACAGGCAAAACCGGCGGCGGCTGGCGGGAGCTGGAGGCCTTTGCCCGGCGGCATTACCCCGATGGGGAGATCCGATACCGCTGGGCCACCCAGGACTGCATCAGCCTGGACGGAATGCCCTATATCGGCCCGTACAGCCGCCGCACCGGGGACCTTTATGTAGCCACGGGCTTTAACAAGTGGGGCATGACCGGCTCCATGGTGGCGGCCCGGCTGCTGACCGACCGGATCACCCAGCGGAAAAATCGTTACGGCAATCTATTCTCCCCCAGCCGCAGTATTCTGAAGCCCCAGCTGGGGCTGAACGCACTGGAGACTACCAAAAATCTCATCACCCCCACCGTCCCCCGCTGCCCGCACCTGGGCTGCGCTCTGAAATGGAACGCCCAGGAACACAGCTGGGACTGCCCCTGCCACGGCTCCCGCTTTTCCCGGGACGGGCATCTGCTGGACAACCCCGCCACCGGAAATCTGAAAGCGCCGAAGATGAAAAATCCTGAAATATATTGATCAACCCACTTGTTTTTTCCCGTTTCTCGGTTTATAATAGGGAAAGAAATCGATTTGGAGGTTTTCCTATGGCTGTCAAAATTGAAAAAGAAACCATTATAGGCGACATTCTGGATGTCGCTCCCCAGTCTGCCCCCCTGTTTTTTGCCATCGGTATGCACTGCCTGGGCTGCCCGTCCTCCCGCGGCGAGACCGTGGAGGAGGCCTGCATGGTTCACGGCATCGACTGTGACGGCTTCCTGGAGCAGCTCAACCACTTCCTGGAGGCTTACGAGACCGACCAGGCGGAAAAGGCGCAGCAGTAACAACCGTGCAAAGAGTGAGCGGATTGTATCTGCCCACTCTTTCCTTTTGGAGGGTTCCCATGAACATTCCCGTTTCCAGGCGTATGCGGGCCTGCTGTGACTTGGTGCATCCCGGCGACCGGGTGGCCGATGTGGGCTGTGACCACGGCTATGTGGGCATCTACCTGCTCCGGCAGGGCATCGCCGCCTCCGTGATTGCCTCCGATGTCCGGGAAAAGCCCTTGCAAGCGGCCATGGCCAATGCCCGGCGCTTTGGCGTGGCGGAAAAAATGTGCTTTTTTCGGGCCGACGGGCTGGTTGGCGTGCCCAGGGAATTTGACACGCTGATCTGCGCCGGTATGGGGGCGGATCTGATGATCTCCATTCTGGAGGGTGCGCCCTGGCTGCAAAGCGGCAGCTACCGCCTGATCCTCCAGTGCCAAACCCGCACGCCCCGCCTGCGCCGCTACCTGTCCGACACCGGCTGGCGCACGCAGCAGGAGCGCATTGTGCGGGACGGCCGCTTTCTCTACACCGTGATGGAGGTCTGCTGGCAGCCGGAATACGCCCGCCTTACCCCGGTGCAGTGCTACTATCCCCCGGCGCTGCTGGAAAATCCCGCCCCGGAGCGGGCGGAATATCACCGCCGGGCGGTGGAAAGCCTGGGCTTTCGGCTCCGCAGCGACCAAAGCCTGGCCCCGATTTTGGAAGAATTGAAGGAGGTACAGCCATGACGACCGTTGCCGATATTTTGCGCTATATAGAAACCCTGGCCCCCGCCGATATGAAAGAGGATTGGGATCATGTGGGCCTGAACTGCGGCCATTTCGATGCCCCGGTACATCGGGTGCTGGTGGCCCTGGATCCCTTTGATGCCGCCTTGCAGGAGGCTAAGGAATGGGGTGCGGAGCTGCTGGTGACCCACCACGCCCTGATCTGGAAGCCGGATTTCGTCACCGATGGGGACCCCCAGGGGCGGCGCACCCTGTTCCTCATTGAAAACGGCATTGCCCATATCAATGCCCACACCAACCTGGACTGCGCCCCCGGCGGGGTGAACGATGTGCTGGCCCAAACTCTGGGCCTGAGCGATGTCCAGGTGCTGGCCCCCGCAGGTGTGGACGAGCTGGGCCGTCCCTGGGGCCTGCTCCGGGGCGGCGAGGTGCCGGAGCAGAGCCTGGAACGCTTCCTGTCCCTGGTCAAAGAGCGGCTGGGCTGCCCCGGACTGCGTTATGGAAGCTGCGGCAAGCCTGTACGCCGGGTGGCTGTGGGCGGCGGCGCCTGCGGCAGCGAGCTGATGACCGCCGTCAAGGCCGGGTGCGACACCTTTGTCACCGCCGATGTGCGCTACAACCAGTTTTGGGATGCCCAGGATTGGGGCATTAACCTGATTGATGCCGGGCATTTTTGGACGGAGAACCCGGTGTGCGCCTGCCTGGCGGCAAAAATTTCCGGGCAGTTCCCGGAGCTTTCTGTGAAAATTTCCGAAAAACACACCGATTGCATGAAATTCTGCTAATACAGTTGATTTTTTCCATATCGCTGTGCTACAATATAAAAAACTCAACTTAAAGAAGGGAAGTACATTTATGTCCGGACATTCCAAGTGGCATAACATTCAAAAAACCAAGGGCGCACAGGATGCGAAGCGTGCTGCCGCTTTCACCAAAATCGCAAAAGAGATGATCGTCGCCGTGAAAGAGGGCGGCGGCTCCATCGACCCGGCGAACAACTCCCGGCTGGCCACCATCATCACCAAGGCCCGTGCGGCCAATATGCCAAACGACAACATCAAGCGGACACTGGAAAAGGCCGCCGGCGCGGGCAACGGCGAGAGCTACGAGTCCATCTCCTACGAGGGCTACGGGCCCGGCGGCGTGGCCGTTATTGTGGAGGCCATGACCGACAACCGCAACCGTACCGCCGGGGCCGTACGGCACCACTTCGACAAGTACGGCGGCAACCTGGGGGCCAACGGCTGCGTAAGCTGGTCTTTTGACCGCAAGGGCGTGCTGGTCATCGACAACGAGGACGGAGATCTGGAGGAAGACGGCGTGATGATGGATGCCATGGACTGCGGCGCCGATGATTTTGAGACCGAGGAGGACTGCTTCACCGTGTACACCGCCCCCGACGATTTCAACGCCGTGGCCGATGCGCTGGGGAGCAAGGGCTATCGGTTCGCCTCCGCCCAGATCGAGATGGTGCCGCAGAACTATGTGAAGCTCAGCGCCGAGGATGCCGACAAGATGGAAAAGATGCTGGATATCTTCGATGACGACGACGATGTGCAGAATGTCTGGCACAACTGGGATCAGGACTGACGGAACAATCGAAAAGCTGCCGGGCGACCCGGCAGCTTTTTTGATGGGGTGTGGTTTACATAACATTATATTTGCGAGCAGCGCTTCCTCCACGCAAGGGAACAAGAAAACGCCGATGAAATCGCCTGCGGCGCAAAAAACTCGGCTTGGGTATTTTGCTGCTATTCCTCGCCCAGGAGCATGGCCGCTTTCTCCTTCATGCGGTTCAGCACCCG
>CAYLHM010000076.1:0-5815 GCA_964383485.1 uncultured Oscillospiraceae bacterium | reverse complement strand
ATTCTTGCCAATATTTACTTGACACACATATGAAATCCGAGGTTCCATAGATTTTTCTTGCATTACTCGACAGATTGTGATAGGATTACAGGGGAAATTTTGTCCAGCCTTGCGGCTTATCAAGGAGGGCCCGGAATGAAAAGATCTGCAAGCACCAAAAAGCTCACCTGTATCATGCTCGGTTACTGCGCCGCACTGCTGCTGACCGCCCTGCTGCTTGGCAGCTACCGCCAAACGGTCAGCGGGCTGCTGAAGCTCATCACCTCCCCGACCCAGCTGACCATCGACTATTTTAAGCTGGGAACGCCCGGCGCCGCCTTTGTAAATTCCGGGCTGGTGGGCCTGAGCTGTGTGCTGCTGCTTTGGGTGTCCGGCTTTGAACTGGACGGCGGATCCCTGATGGCCTTTTTTGTGACCATCGGCTTCAGCTTTTTCGGCATCCATATCATGAACATCTGGCCCTGCTTTTTGGGAACCTGGCTGTTCACCAAGGTCGCAAGGGTTCCCTTCTCCCACCATGTAAATGTGGCAATTTTTTCCACCAGCCTTTCGCCCTTTGTCAGCGAGGCCTTTTGCAGATACCCGGTGTTCGACGGTCTGCCGGGCGCATGGCTCCTGAAAATTCTGCTGGGCATCCTGCTGGGAGTCCTGTGCGGCTTTCTCATGGCGATCCTGTGTCCGCACAGCCCCAACCTCCACCGGGGCTACACGCTGTATAATGCGGCGGCTGTCGCCGGGTATGTGGGCATTCTGCTGTGCTCCGTGATGTTCCGGGCAACCGGGCATGAGATCCCCGACAATACAGACCTGGGGGCCTCTCACAGCCTGCTGGTAAACCTGTTTGCGGTGATCACCTCCCTGCTGGCCCTGCTCTGCGGCTTCCTGATGAACGGAAGGAGCTTCCGTGGGCTGGGAGCGCTGCTGAAAAGCACCGGGTATCACTGCGATTTCACCCAAAATGACGGTGCCGGCAGAGCCCTGATGAATATTGGCCTTTTCGGTTTGTTCGTGACCGCTTACTATAACCTCACCGGCGCCCCGATGACCGGGCCGACCATGGGCTGCATCATCTGCCTGCTTGCGATTACTCCCTGCGGCGCCCATATTTTCAATATGCTCCCCATTATGCTGGGCTATGCCCTGGCCTCCACCTTCTGCGCTTTTGAGCTGAATACCCAGGCTATTATCATCGGGCTGTGCTTTGCCGGTGCGCTGGTTCCCATTTCGGGCTGCTTTGGCAGCATCAGCGGGATCCTGGCGGGTTTGCTCCACGCCTGTATGGTGACCTCGGTCGTCACCTTCCACGGCGGCTTTTGCCTGTATAACGGCGGCTTTACCGCCGGCATTACGGCGATCCTCCTGGTCCCGGTGCTGGAATACTTCTTCGTCCCAAGCCAGAAGCTGCGGCTCCTGCCGAAGAGAAAAACAACCGTGACAACCGCCCCGGACTGAGATCCGGGGTTTTGCAGCCATCAGAGGCTTGGCCGCCTTTCAGGAGCCTCCCTGTTGCAAATATGTTACGCACACAGGCACCGGCCGCAGATCATAAGCTGCTTTTTTCAATTCAAAGCGGGGAAAATATGGTCATCCTGTTTGCGTTTCTGAAAGAAGCCGCCCAACGATATTACAGCAAAACAACGGCCCCCTCCTGAAAATGGAGAGGGCCGGTCATTATTCCGAGAGAAGCGGCTTGCTTACAGATATTTCTTCATCGCCTCGGAGGCCTTGGCGGGATCGTCGGAAATGGTAATGGTGATATTCATATTGTTCGCCTCGGCAAACCGGTCGCACCAGGCCACAAAAGCCTCGCCGTTGGCACGGTCAGAGCCAATGGTCTTGTACAGATTGTCGATGTACACATGGGTAATGTCGAAATTACCCGCATGAAGGCCGCTGAGAAAGCCCTTGAGCATATCACTGTTGGAGATGGCATACTCCTGAGAGTCCACCAGCCGGGCACGGTAGTTGATATCATAGGTCAGCTTTTTGCCGTATTCGATGCACACCACATCGCCGCTGGCAGTGGCCAGGGTTTCGTTGATGGAGCGGATCATTTCCTTGGTCTTGCCGGAGCCCTTCAGGCCCATAATTACTTTAATCATCGGATTTGTCCTCCTTCGAAAAGCCAGATTTGGCTATTGTCAACATTTTATCAGCTTCCGGTGTATTTTGCAAGAGCTAATTTATAAAATTTTTGTCAATTTGAGGAAAGACTGGGATTTGTCCCAGTCTGCTCATGCCTCGTAGCCGGGCTTGCCCAGGAGCCTGAACATATTGCGCTTGTAGAACTCCACGCCGGGCTGGTTAAAGGGGTTCACACCCAGGATATAGGCGCTGACGCCGCAGCACAGCTCCAGGAAGTAGAACAGCTCGCCCAGCTTGGCCTCGTTCAGCTCGCCCACATCCATGGTGATCACCGGCACGCCGCCGTCCACATGGGCGGCCAGAGTGCCCTGGAATGCCTGCTCGTCCACAAAATCCAGGGTCTTGCCCGCCAGATAGTTCAGGCCGTCCAGGTTTTTCACATCGGAACCCACGGTCATGGTCTGGGCCGGGGGCGCAAAGCGCACCATCGTTTCAAAAATATTCCGCTGGCCCTGCTGGATCATCTGGCCCAGGGAGTGGAGATCCGCCGTAAACTCCGCAGATACGGGGAACAGGCCCTTGCCGTCCTTGCCCTCGGACTCGCCAAAGAGCTGCTGCCACCAGCCGCCGAACATCTTAAAGCCCGGCTCGAAGGACTCGAAGATCTCAATGGCCTTGCCGCTGCGGTACAGGAGGTTGCGCACGCCGGCATAGAGCCACACGGGGTTTTCAAAGGAGCGGAGGCTGTTGTAATCTTCCTTGGCCTGGGCTGCGCCCGCCATGACCTGACGGATATCGATCCCGGCAACGGCCATGGGCAGCAGGCCCACGGGGGTCAGCACAGAGAAGCGGCCGCCGGCAGCGGGGGGAATGACGAAGGTCTCCCAGCCCTCGTCCATGGCCATCTGCCGCAGAGCGCCCTTACAGGGGTCGGTGATGGCATAGATGCGCTTACGGGCCTTTTCGGTGCCGTATTTCCGCTCCAGCATCCAGCGCAGGGCACGGAAAGCGATAGCCGGCTCGGTGGTGGTGCCGGATTTGGAGATGACCGCCACGGAGAAATCCTTGCCCTCCAGCAGGCGGCAAAGCTCATTCCAGGCACGGGTGGACAGGGTGTTGCCGGCGAAGAAGATCTGGGGATCCCCCTGGCCCTTGCCGATGTTGTGGTTGCTGCCCTGCATCAGTTCGATGGCTGCACGGGGCCCAAGGTAGCTTCCGCCGATGCCCACCACGACAAAGGCATCGGAGGTGGCCCGGATCCGCTGAGCGGCGGCCTGAATGCGGCGCATTTCCTCGGTTTCCTCGGTGGTAGGCAGGGTCAGCCAGCCCAGAAAATCGTTGCCCTCGCCGGTACCGTCGGTCAGGGTGGTGTGGGCGGCGGCGACTTCCTTTTCGATGGCCAGCAGATCCGGCAGGGAGAGCTGACCCCAGACATTGGAAATATCAACTTTGATCATATACAAGCAGTCCTTTCATTTTTTTATAGAATTTCTACCTATATGTTACCGCAAAACCGGGAAAAAAGCAAGGACAAATATGCCCAGACGCAAAATTTTATGGAAATGTTACACAAAATGCAGGGCGGCTGCAAGCACCGCCCTGCCGGAATTGTATAAACTGCTTTAATCCCTGCAAGTCCATAGCCACCTTTATGGGGATCCTCCCTGCGGCGAAGCGGCCGGATCGAATACGATACTGAAAGGCGTGCATATTGTTCCCTCTCAGCCGCATTCCGGGCTGTGCCAGATCTCCCCCATTGGAGCGTTCAATCGAACATATCTTTCAGGTTATCGAAAAACTTCTTCCTTTTTGGGGTTTCGATGCCGCCGTCCTCCAGCTTGCGCAGGAGATCCTTCTGCTCCTTGCTGAGCCTTGTGGGGGTCTCCACCACCACGGTGAAGCGCTGGTCCCCCCGGCGGGAGCTGCCCACCGCAGGAATGCCCTTGCCGGTCAGGGTGAACACCGTGCCGGTCTGGGTCCCCTCGGGAATGGTATAGGGCACCCTGCCCTCCAAAGTAGGCACCTGGAGCTGTGCGCCCAAGGCCGCCTGGGTAAAGGAAATGGGCACCTCGCACAAAACGGTGGTATCCTGCCGGCGGAAAATGGCATGGGGCTTGATGTAGATCTCCACCAGCAGATCGCCGCTGGGGCCGCCGTTTGCGCCCACGCAGCCCTCGCCCCGGACACGGACACTCTGGCCGTTGTCGATGCCGGCGGGAATGCGCACCTTGATCTTCTTGTTCCGGCGCACCTTGCCCTTGCCCTTGCAGGTGCGGCAGGGGGTTTTGATGATTTTGCCCCGGCCGTTGCACTGGGGGCACACGCTGGAGGACTGCATGGTCATGCCCATGAAATTCTGCTGGGTGCGCACCTGGCCGCTGCCGTGGCACATGGAGCAGCTCTCGGTGACACCGTCGGCGGAGCCGGTGCCGTGACAGGCGGCGCAGTTCTCGATCCGCTGGGCGCTGACCTCTTTTTCGCAGCCAAAGGCCGCCTCCTCAAAGGTCAGATCCAGCCGTGCGCCGATATTTTCACCCCGCACGGGGGCGTTGCCCGTTCTGCGGCTGCTGCCTCCCCCAAAGAACGAGCCGAAAATGTCACCCAAATCTCCGAAATCTCCGAAGCCGCTAAAGCCCCCGCCGAAGCCGCCGCCGGGCTGACCGGCCCCATAGTTGGGATCCACGCCGGCAAAGCCGAACTGGTCGTAGCGGGAGCGTTTGTCCTCGTCGGACAGCACCTCGTAGGCCTCGCCGACCTCCTTAAATTTTTCCTCGGCGTTTTTGTCGCCGGGGTTGCGGTCGGGGTGGTATTTCAACGCCAGCTTCCGATAGGCACGCTTGATGTCATCGGCGGAGGCGCCTTTCTCCACACCCAGAACCTCATAGTAATCTCTTTTATTGTCTGCCATTGATCATTTCACCTCGAAAAAAAACACCAGGCGGCAGCACCGCCAACGCCTTCCCCTTTGGGGGAGGTGCGAAGTAGCGCACACTGGGCGGAGAGGGTTTGCAAAAAACCATGAAAGCCCTCTCAGTCACCGGCTTCGCCGGTGACAGCTCTCCCAGCAGGAGAGCCTATGCCCCCCTTTGGGGAAAGAAAGGGGCGGCGAGCGCCGCCCCTGATGTGGTTTAGTCTACGGTTTCGTAGTCGGCATCCACCACGCCGTCATCACCGGGCTGCTGGCCGGCGCCGGGGTTGGGGCCGCCCTGCTGGGGGTTGGCGTTCTGGTACAGCTTCTCGGACACGGCATAGAAGGCCTTCTGCACTTCCTCGGTGGCGGCCTTGATGGCGGCCACATCGCTGCCCTTGTTGACCTCCTTCAGATGATCCACAGCGGACTGGATGTTGGCCTTTTCATCGGCGGAGATCTTGTCGCCCAGCTCGTTCAGGGTCTTTTCCGTCTGGTACACGGTCTGGTCGGCGGCGTTGTGGGTGTCCACCTCGTCCTTGCGGGCCTTATCCTCGGCGGCGAACTGCTCGGCCTCCTTGACGGCCTTGTCGATATCCTCCTTGCTGAGATTGGTGGAGGCGGTGATGGAAATATTCTGCTCCTTGCCGGTGCCCAGATCCTTGGCGGAGACCTTCACAATGCCGTTGGCATCGATATCAAAGGTGACCTCGATCTGAGGTACGCCGCGAGGTGCCGGAGCGATGCCGTTGAGCTGGAAGCGGCCCAGGGTCTTGTTATAGGCGGCCATCTCCCGCTCGCCCTGGAGCACATGGACCTCAA
>CAYLHM010000075.1:0-5831 GCA_964383485.1 uncultured Oscillospiraceae bacterium | reverse complement strand
CACCGTGGAGGAAATGCCCGCCTCTTCCCGCCGCTACCCCTTTGTGGGCTTCCAGCCGGAGCGGGAGCTGGGCAAGGACATTCTCACGGTGAAGGATGTGTCCGTCACTGTGGACGGGGTGAAGCTGCTGGACCGGGTGTACTTCTCCGTCAACCGCACGGACAAGATCGCCTTTGTGGGCGACAATGAGCTGGCCCAGACGGCCCTGTTCCAGCTCCTCATGGGAGAGCTGGAGCCGGACGAGGGCAGCATCAAATGGGGCGTGTCCACCCAGCGCAGCTATCTGCCCAAGGACAACAGCCCCTACTTCGACGGAAACAAGGAGCAGCTTGTGGACTGGCTGCGCCAGTACAGCGTGAAAAAGGACGATGTGTACCTGCGGGGCTTCCTGGGCCGGATGCTGTTTTCCGGGGAAGATGTGTTCAAAAGCGTGGAGGTGCTGTCCGGCGGCGAAAAGGTGCGGTGTATGCTGAGTAAAATGATGCTCAGCGGGGCCAATGTGGTGCTGCTGGACCAGCCCACCAACCACCTGGATATGGAGTCCATTCAGGCCGTGAACAAGGGCCTGGAGGCCTTCCCCGGCGTGGTGCTGCTGGCGAGCCACGACCACGAAATGCTCTCGTCCGTGTGTAACCGGGTGATTGCGTTCCAGCCCGACGGCACCATCGTGGACCGCTACGGCAATTACGACGACTACCTGGAATGGCTGGCCGGGCAGAAAGGGAAAAGATAATGGAAAAAATATTAGACCTGATTACAAAGGATATGCGCCGGGCCTTTGCCGAGGCAGGCTATGCCCCGGAATTTGGCCGGGTGACGGTGTCCAACCGGCCCGACCTGTGCGAATATCAGTGCAACGGCGCCCTTGCCGCCGCCAAGCAGTATCAATGTCCCCCCATTCAGATCGCCCAGGCCGTGGCCGCCAGGCTCAGCACCGGCGATTACAGCCTGGTGCAGACGGCCATGCCCGGCTTTATCAACTTAAAGCTCAGCGGCAGCTTCCTGCAAAAATATCTGGAGGCCATGCGCCAGGCCCCGGATTTCGGCGTGGAAAAGATTGGCGCCGGCAAGACCGTTGTGGTGGACTACGGCGGGGCCAATGTGGCCAAGCCCCTGCACATCGGCCACCTGCGCCCGGCCATCATCGGCGAAGCCCTGAAGCGGCTGCACGCCTTTATGGGCTACAAGGCCATCGGCGATGTGCATCTGGGCGACTGGGGCCTGCAAATGGGCCTGATCATCGCCGAGCTGCAGCGCCGCCAGCCGGAGCTTCCCTACTTTGACCCGGATTTCACCGGGGAATACCCGGCCCAGCCGCCCTTTACCCTGGCCGACCTGGAGGAGATCTACCCCACCGCCTCCGCCCGGAAGAACACCGACGAGGACTTCGCCCGCCAGGCCCACACCGCCACCTTTGCGCTTCAGCAGGGCCGCCGGGGCTACCGGGCCATCTGGCAGCACATTATGAACATTTCCCTGCCCGATCTGCGGCGGATCTACGACAGCCTGGATGTCCATTTTGAAAAATGGCTGGGTGAAAGCAACGCCGAGCCTTACATCGCCCCGATGATCGCCGACCTGAAGGAGCGGGGCTTCGCCGTGGAAAGCGAGGGCGCTCTGGTGTTCCCCGTGGCCGAGGAGGGGGACAAAAAGGAGATGCCCCCCTGCATTCTGGTGAAATCCGACGGCGCCGCCATCTATGCCACCACCGACCTGGCCACCCTGGTGCAGCGTATGCAGGATTTTGCCCCGGACAAGGTGCTGTATGTCACCGACAAGCGGCAAAATCTCCACTTTGAGCAGGTATTCCGGGCCGCCCGGAAAAGCGGCATCGTGCCCCCGGCTACCCAGCTGGAGCATATCGGCCACGGCACCATGAACGGCAGCGACGGCAAGCCCTTTAAGACCCGTGAGGGCGGCGTGATGCGCCTGGAGCAGCTTCTGGCGGACATGACTAATTTTGTGCGGGCCAAGGTGGTGGAAAATCAGATCGTTTCCCCCGACGAGGTGGACGGCACCACCGCCAAAATTGCCCTGGCCGCTCTGAAATACGGCGACCTGAGCAACCAGCCCACCAAGGACTATAACTTCGATGTGGAGCGCTTCGCCGCCTTTGAGGGCAACACCGGGCCGTATATCCTGTACACCATCGTGCGGATCAAGTCCATTTTGGCGAAATACGGCGACCATGCCGGTCTGCCCATCGCCCTGCCGGCCAACGATTTTGCCAAGGAGCTGATGCTGTCCATCACCCGGCTGGCCCCCACCCTGGAGGCAGCTCTGGCAGGCTCGGCCCCCAACCTGATCTGCGCCTATATCTATGAGCTGGCGGGCTGCGTGAACAAATTCTACCACGAAACCCGGATCTTGGGCGAGGAGGATCCGGCCCTCCAGGCGGGCTACATTGCCCTGATCGACCTGGCAAGAGGGGTTCTGGAGCAGTGTATCCAAATCCTGGGCTTCTCCGCCCCGGAAAAAATGTAAACTTCGCCGCCCCCGGTGCTTTTCCCCGGGAGCGGCTTTTTCTGCATCTGCTCTATGGAGCCTCTGATTAAATCAGAGGCTCCATAAATTCATTTTCCTGTTCAATATATCGGCAAAACATGAAAATCCCACATACTATTTCAGGAGAGAAGCGATCATTGGCTTCTATATTCCAACCGCCCATAAGTCCCCGATGCAAGATCCGAATAACGATGTTCCCTGTGTGATCAGCCAATGCGTAGTTTTGACTGTTCTGCATAACCAGACCATACTCTTGCCCGTCCATCATAACCTGTGCATGATCCACTTTAGGCATTCGGTTAATTGGCCAACCGACCTCTGCCGGATCTTCTCCCGCAGCATAACTTGGTTTCGCTATGGCACACTTGTTTCCTTCCCCGTCTTGTAAAATATATTCTGTGTAACGGATGTCGCTGGTTTTGTTATCAGATGTATTCGTCCTGCGAATGTCGCTTTGCAATAGCAGCACGCCATCTGCGGAGAGTATCTTTTTCTCCGGGCCAATAAATCTACCTTTAGCGTGTACGAACACTTTGTTTTTTTGCTTATCATAAAGCGACCCGGCAATCATGATATAGTGCATTTTCATCCCTCCAATCCAAAAACCGAGTACAGCAAAACACCTGCTATACCGGCCCCTGCCATAACAAAAATCGGATTTGCTTTCCACTTGCGTAGAATAAATAAACCAAGTCCAAAGATAAAAACAGAAATATAATTGATACTACTTAAATCAGTGGGTAGCGTTCTCTGCCCATAAAACGAAAGTATTATTAAAGAAATTCCGGCCGATGCAATCATAGCAATTACCGCCGGTCGAAGTCCGGCAAGTACGCCCTGGACCATTGTGAGCCCCCGGAAACGATAATATATGTAGGCCAAGGTCATAACAATCACACATGAAGGCAATACACATCCGACTGTAGCAATCACGGCGCCAGGAAAGCCTGCCACCTGTATCCCAACGAATGTTGCGGAATTGATAGCGATCGGCCCAGGCGTCATTTCAGCAATCGTCATAATATCTGCAAACTGTGTCATCGTCAACCACGGGTGCAGATCGACCACCTGATGCTGAATCAGCGGCATTGCTGCATAACCGCCACCGATACTGAAAAGGCCAATTTGAAAAAAGCTCCATAACAATTCCAAGTATATCATTTTGTACCTGCCCCTTTCTTCATCTGAATATAAGTATCAATCGCTCCCACTACGCCACAAATGAAAATGATTAGGATGATATTGATGTTAAGAAAGCGAACAGCTATAAATGACACCAACAAAACGATCATTGGAAGTATTCTTTTTTGCTTGATCAATCCGATCCCCATTGTAATGACTACATCACAGATGACCGCAGCAACGCCCGCCAGCATACCAGTCATAACCATATTTACAACGGGATTATCCCGAACAGCAGCGTAAAAAAACGAAACGACTGAAATAATTGCCATTGGAGGTAAAATTGTTCCCAATACAGTTATGAAAGCACCTAAAACACCAGCAACATGATAACCCACAAGGATAGAAGCATTTACCGCTATCGCACCGGGGGAAGCCTGTGCAATGGCAGTTAAATCCAACATTTCCTGTTCTTCTATCCAGTGTAATTCCTCAACAAACTTTTTCCGCATCAATGGAATGATAACAAATCCGCCGCCAAATGTGCAGGCACTTAATTTCAAGGTTGAAAAGAATAATTTCCAGTATATTTGCCTTTTGCTATTCATGAAATCCCCCCGTTGTTATTATTATATCACTTGACTTCTGATAACGGAAATAATATAATCTTATTGTAATCATACGCAATATCGTATAAGGGGAACTTGGTTTATGACAATAAGGCATATCAAAATATTTCTTTCCGTTTTCGATTGTGATTGCAACACGACGAAAGCCGCAGAGGCGTTGCACATGACACAGCCTGCAGTAAGCCTTGCCATCCATGAGCTTGAACAGTATTATGGTGTAAGATTATTTGACCGAATTGGACGAAGATTGAAAATCACAGAAGCCGGGCTGCGTTTTCGAGCCTATGCGTTGCATATTTCTACGCTGTTTGATGATATGGAAAAAGGAATGCGAGACTGGGATGCGTTTGGGCTTTTAAGGGTAGGCGCAAGTATTACAATCGGCTCACAATTTTTACCGTACTATGTGAAAGCATATTACAACCGTTACCCCGGAACAGAGGTAAAAGCGCTTGTTGCGCCCTCTGAACAGCTTGAGAAAAAAATCATTGACAATGAATTAGACTTTGCTCTTATTGAAGGCGTTGCACACGCACCGGCTCTAATTTCAGAGGAATATATGGAAGATCAGCTGACCGTTATTTGCCCGGCAAATGAAACTTTTCGGCGAAAGAAAAAGCTCACTATAGGAGAGTTTCAGCAGCAGAAGTTTCTTCTGCGGGAGCGTGGCAGCGGTACGCGTGAAGTTTTTGACAGAGTTATTGAAAATGCCGGCTTTTCTGTATCGCCCGCATGGGAAGCCATGAGTACAACGGCATTAGTCAATGCGGTTATCAACGGACTCGGTATTGCAGTTCTGCCACGCCGTATGGTGGCAGGCCCATTAGAGCATGGGGCAGTTGTAGCGATCCATGTTGAAGGATTGGACTTTCGCAGGAAATTTCATATTGTCTACCACAAGGAGAAATTTCTCACATCGGCAGCAAAGCGTTTTATTGAGTTATGCCGCAATTATGAAATGGATTACCCGATTCCGCATTACAACGGACTGTAGGGTCCCTCCCTAAAAACGCAGGGGCGAACGGACGGCGGGCGATCTCATCAGAGGTTCCCAATATCTGCTTCCATAGAAAAAAGCGTATATTTTTTCCAAAAAAGTGCTTGACAAATTAAGAATTTCATGATATGATGTTCGAGCGTGCGTAGGGGATACTATGCCCGCAATGCGATGATGCAGGAGATTGCGCCCTAATCGGGCGGTAACTTCTGCGGAGTATGTCCGGTCATCGGGCGGCTGAACTGCTTCTGTTTTGCACCAGCGTATATCGCTGGGACAGGGGAGAGGGTCGGCGAAAGTCGGCCATTTTTCATGGCTCAGAATGATACGCACGGCGGTGCGGACAGAGAAAGTTCGACCGTACCCAGGAACCACGAAACTGAGTACGATTTATCAAGGAGGAAATTTCACCATGGCAAACCAGCAAATGATCCGCATCCGGCTGAAGGCCTATGATCACCAGCTGATCGACTCCAGCGCTGCTAAGATCGTCGAGACCGCCAAGCGCAACGGCGCTTCCGTGTCCGGCCCCATTCCCCTGCCCACCAAGAAAGAGGTCGTCACCATCCTGCGCGCTG
>CAYLHM010000074.1:0-5948 GCA_964383485.1 uncultured Oscillospiraceae bacterium | reverse complement strand
ACGATCCAAAACATTGCACTCACCCTTTCATAAATTTTGGTAATGCCTTTTCTATGAAAATAGTATAACACCATTTCCAACACATTGCAAGAACTTTATTGTTAAATGATTATGAATGGGGCCGTAATGCGGCTAAGAAGCTCGGCGCAAAAATCGTCCCGCAGGACGCCGCACCCACAGATTTGAAGCGGAAAAGCGTGTTTGATGCAATTCCTTTACAAAACGGATACCATTTTTCGACAAATTTTGACTGCGGATCTTGTCAAAATCGAAAATGAATGCTATAATGGTTGAAAAATATGGAAAAAACGGCTGACGGGCTGCCGCAGGCGTTTTTTCGGGGAAAGGCGTGGTAATACCATGCACAAAAGATTGCTTCTGGCCGGCATTGCAATCTGCGCCGTGCTGCTGGGCGTGTTTGCTTCCCAGCCCAAGCAGGAACAGGCTGTGGAGCAGGAGGTAACAGCCCATTTCTGGATCGGCTCCGATGAGGTGGAAAGCGAGACGGTTTTGAAAGGGGTGTGCCCCCAGGCCCAGGTCTCTGTGCCGGAGGGGCTCTGTTTTGTTGGCTGGCTGGACGGCAGCGGCAACACCGTGGAGCCGTCCCTGGAGCCGCTGCAGGAGGATGCGAACTTTTATGCTCAGGTGTATCCGATTTTGTCTGCGCACACGCCCTATCTTTTTGCAGATGCAGACGGTTTGATCCACCCCGACGAGCCCCTCAGCGCCGACGATCTGAGCCAGGCCTTATATGCTTTGGCGGCGGAGGGCGCCGGCAGCTATTTCCCCGACCTGTCCGGGCTTCCCCGGGAGCTGGGGAGCGAGGAACTGGTCAGCAGTCTGGCATTTTTCTTCCCCGCCGAGCAGGTGCAGGCAGCGTTTCCCGATTCCGCCGGGCAGGTGTCCAGGCGGGAATTTGCCAGGGGCATGAATGTGCTTCTGGGGCGTGGCGATTTTGAAACGGTGGCTGCGGAAGTGGTGCTGCCCCCGGATTTGGGCAGCGATCCCACGCTCTGGGGCGACCTGCTGGAGGCATCCGTGGCCCACACAATCCTGGAGGACGGAAAAACCCTGCTCAGCATGGCCCTGGAGGCCCTGCAGGACGAGCGTGGCTTCCTGACGATTGACGGCTGGCTCTATTGCCTGAACGCCGATGGTACGCTGGCGCAGGATGCCGATGTGGGTGTCCTACATTTCGGTGCGGATTGCCGCTACACCAGCGGGGACACGGAGCTGGACACCCTGGTTGCCCAGATTTTGGACGGGATTATTCAGGAAAATCCGGAGCTTACGGGGCTGGATCTGCTCCGCAAGGCATTTGAGTACAGCCGGGACAGCTTCACATACCTGCGCAAGCAGCCCTTTGCCTTTGGCGCCACCGGCTGGGAGACCGAGTGTGCCAAGGAGATGTTCCAGACCGGCCTGGGCAACTGCTACAACTACGCCGCCTCCTTTTGGGCGCTGGCACGGGGCCTGGGCTATGAAGCCGTGGCAATCAGCGGAACCATGACCAAAACCGACCAGCCCCACGGCTGGGTGGAAATCCCCTGGGAGGGGGAGATGTGGATCTGCGACCCTGAGGAGGAGATGGTCTACCGCACCCAGCGGGATATTTTTGACCGGGATATGTTTTTCGTGAGCTACTCCAGGGGCACCTACTGGAACTACAAACGCGCATAATGAGCGCAAACCAAGAAGGAGGGGCGCACGGTGAGCTTTGACACGCCGCTGTTTTTGGGCGCTTTTCTGCCGCTGACCCTGCTGCTCAGCTGGGCTATTCCAAACAGAAAGTGGAAAAATGCCCTCTTGCTTGCGGCGGGCCTGCTGTTTTACGCCTTCGGAAGCCTGCTTGCGCCCCTAGCGGTGGTGCTTGCGGCCTGCTTCAACTACGGCGTGGGCAGGCAGCTGTATGAAAGGGGCGGAAAAGTCCTGCTCGCCGTTGGGGTGGGCGTGGATCTGGCGCTGCTTGTGTGTGCCCTTTATTTGGATCGCTGGCTGGAGCAGGAGGCTTTCTCCCTGGTCATGCCGGTGGGGATGTCCTTTTTCACATTCAAATGTATCGGTTATCTGGTGGACTGCCGCCGCAGATCCGAGGGAGATCCGGGGCGCTTCTGGGAGTTCCTGCTCTTTGTTTCCTTCTTTCCCCAGGCAACCGCCGGGCCGATCACCCGTTTTTCGGACTTCCGGCCCCAGCTTGAAAACCGCATGGACGGCCCCAGCGCCCCGGGCCTGCGCCGTTTTGCGGTGGGCCTTGGGAAAAAGCTGCTGCTGGCAGGCACCCTGGCGAAAGCGGCAGACGGCGTGTTCGCCCTGGAAAGCAGCGTGCTGGATCTGCGCCTGGCTTGGCTGGGCGCCCTGGCCTACAGCTTGCAGATCTATTTTGACTTTTCCGGCTACAGCGACATGGCCATTGGGCTGGGGCAGGCCTTTGGTTTCCAGACCGAGGAGAATTTCCGCTATCCCTATACGGCGGTGTCCATTACGGACTTCTGGCGGCGCTGGCACATCTCTCTTTCCAGCTGGTTCCGGGACTATGTGTATATCCCCCTGGGCGGCAATCGCAAGGGGCGTGTGCGCACAGCGGTCAACAAGCTCCTTGTGTTCACCTTGTGCGGACTGTGGCATGGCTTAACCTGGAATTATCTGCTGTGGGGGCTGTGGCACGGCTTGCTATCAGGGCTGGAGAGCTGGTTCCAATTCCGACCTCGGCGGCCTGCCGGGCGCATTTTCGGACACCTGTACACACTGCTCGCCGTGTGCGTGGGCTTTGTGATGTTCCGGGCCCAGAGCGTGAACCAGGGCCTTGCCGTGCTTCGGGCCATGTTTGTGGGCTTTTCGTTCACGGATGCCGGCACGGTTGCCCTGCACACCCTGGCAAATGCCCAGGTGCTGACGGCAGCTGTCCTAGGCTGCATTCTGTGTCTGCCATGGGCAGACAAGCTCCGGCATAATGAACACCTGCGAGCCGTTTGTGAGCCGGTCAGCTATGGGCTGTGCCTGGTGCTGTTTGCCCTGTGTCTGCTCCGGCTGGCGGGCGGCGGCTTTGCGCCGTTCATCTATGCACAGTTTTGAGGGTCTGCTATGAGAAAAGCAATTCAGTGGATTTTTACGGCGGTGATGCTGGCCATGTGCCTGACCATGTCCCTTGGAATGCTCCTGGCCGGGGAAGCACCGGCGGGAGCAAACGAGCAGCTTGCACCTGCGCCCCAACTGCAAAATTCCCAGGGCGCTTACAATCTTCAGGTGTTGGAAGATGGGGCGGACTGGTTTGCCGACCGGTTTTTCCCACGGCAGCAGCTCATCAGCGCCGACCATTACCTGACGGCGGCACTGTTCGGGCAGTCGGGGGCCGAGGATGTCATTTGTGGATCGGACGGGTGGCTGTATTATGCGCCGACGCTGGCCGATTTCTGCGGAACGGAGCCGCTGACGGAGCGGGAGCAGTTCTGCATTGTGCGCAATGTGACACTGATGGCCCAGGAATGTGCGCGTACCGGCCGGCAGTTCGTGTTCTGCGTTGCACCGAATAAAAACAGTATCTATCCCCAGTATATGCCCGATTACGGCGTGACGGCGGAACGGCCCGCCGGAGCCGTGATTTTAGAGGCGCTGGCCCAGGAGGGCGTGACCTGTGCCGATCTCTTTGCCGCCTTCGATGGGCAGGATGAGATTTTATACTTTGCCCACGATACCCATTGGAATTCCAAGGGCGCCGCATTGGGTGCAGATGCGATTTTATCGGCGTTTCACATGGAAAGCTCCTATTTTTCCGGGGATTTTTCTGAAAATGAGAGTCACAGCGGCGACCTCTACGAGATGCTTTATCCCGCATTTGCGGACGATGAAACCAACCCGGTCTATGGCGGCACCCTGGACTTTGCCTACACCGGCGGGGCGACCAAGCCGGACAGCGTGACCCTGCGTACCGCCGGCGGCGGTGAAAAGAGTCTGCTTGCCTACCGGGATTCCTTTGGGTCCCTGCTGTACCCCTATCTTGCCGCCCGGTTTGGCGAAGCCTGCTTCTCCCGCTCGGCCACCTATGACTTAACCCAGCCTGGGGATTGCGTGCTTGTGGAGATTGTGGAGCGAAATCTGCGGAATTTGATGCGTTATGTGCCCCTCATGCCGGCGCCGGAGTGTGCGCTGGACCTGCCCCAGAGCAGCGGAACAATCTGCCTGTCCGCCATGAACGGGCAGGCGCCGGAGGGTATGCAGGGCTACCGTGGAACACTGCCGGAGAATGCGGACGATCTTTCGCCGGCGTATCTCGTCTGCGGGGAGCAAATCTTTGAGGCGTTTTGCCTGGAAAGCAGGGGCTTTGCCGCCTATCTGGACACTTCCCAGACGGTTACCGGCCTGGCGTATTACACCGGCGGCGTGCTGACCTTGCTGGAGATTTCATAATATTTTGGAGGAACCGATGATGAAAAATGGAATTGTGATTTTACTTTGCGCACTCATTTTGCTGCTCTGTGCCTGTACCGGACAGCAGAGCAACGAAACCACGCCGCCTGTGTCCACCACCCCGTCCGCCAGCAGCGCACCAGTACCCTCCGCCACCGCCACCGCCACCGCCGACAGCGCAGAATTTACCATGGCGCAGTCGTGCATCGACAAAAGCGTGGAGGAGCTTTACGCCCTCGTCGGCCAGCCGATCTCCTCGGATTACGCATCCAGCTGCCTGGGCGATGGCGACGATGGCAATCTCTACTACGACGGCTTCATCGTCTACACCTATCGGGAGGGTACGAATGAAACCGTGCGCTATGTGGAGAAGATCGAAAGCTGAACCGGCGGTTGTGGCTTCCGGCGAGGCTGCTGCCCGTTTCCTACATACTGTCCATTCTGCTGACCATGCTCACCGCCTGCCTGGTGGACTTTGTCCTGTACTTCAAGCTGAATAAGATCAACATGGCCGAGGCGCTGAAATCTGTGGAATAATCCGTTTTCAAAAAGCTCCCCAACCGGGGAGCTTTTTGCAGCGAAGAGCAAAGTCTTCTCCCTTTGGGAGAGGTGCCCCGAAGGGGTGGAGAGGGTAAGGCACGCAAAATTCTGCACATTGTACCCGCTCGGTCACCAGTGTGCGCTACTCTGACAGCTCCCCCAAAGGGGGAGCCTTTGGAGTGCTCACTTTCAATTTTCAACTTTCAACTCTGCCAAATATTCTTCCAGGCACAGACCGGACTGGTACAGCTCCTGGGCCAGGGTCTTACCCACATAGCGATAGTGCCACGGCTCATAGATGATGCCGGTTAGCGCACTCTTGTCGTTGGGATAGCGCAGAATAAAGCCATACTGCCAAGCATTGGCCATGAGCCACTTCTGCACCGGGGTCTTTTCCTGGCCCTCGTCCAGTATCTGGTAGCTCTCGTCCACAAGATCAAAGGCCAGCCCCAGTTCATGCTCGCTGGTGCCGGGGACGGCGACCACCGTACCCGCCAGCGAGGTGGCTTCTTCCTTGGAATAGCCCTGATTCATCAGGCGCTGGATCTTCCGCTCATATAAGTACACCTGATCCTCGTGCGTGCGGAAGGCCGAGCAGATGATGGGGCTGTAGCCTGCATTGCGGCAGTCCTGAAGCATCTGCTTCAACGCATCGGCACAGCGGACAGAGCCATAATGCCACCCATCCACCAGGGTCAGCTCGGTTGCATAGTCCTCCGGGATAAAATTCCAGGGGTTGACCAGCACGATCTCCACCCCATCGGGGCCAAAATAATAGGTCTGCCCCTCCAGCTCCAACCGCCCGGTGAACCGGGAGCCGTCTGAGCGGAGGTAATAGCGATCCTCACCAATTGTAAGCCAGCCGGTGAGCAGCTTGCCCTGGGAATCGTGGGCGTACCACTGCCCGTTTTCTTCCGTCCAGGTCACGCCAGTCGCCGGAGGTGTGGTTTCCGGGGGATTGGTTGCCGGAGGTGCTGGGGCTTGGGTGGTTGCCGGCGGCGCCG
>CAYLHM010000073.1:0-6087 GCA_964383485.1 uncultured Oscillospiraceae bacterium | reverse complement strand
GGAGAGCTGAATGCGTTTATCCGTTCTAACGGTGATGCTCAAATCGCCGTGTCCGATTTCAGCGGAAATGGGAAGGCGATGAAATGAAGACAGAACAGTATCGACCGGACTTTGGAGAGATAAAATTTCCGAAGGGCTTTGAGGAAAAGCTGAAAGGGAAAAGCATAGAAGAACAGATGGATTTTTACCGCATTACGGAATCTCGGCAGCTTGCCCGCACTTCTTACGGGCAGGTGGACAAAGAAACCGTCACAAAAAGGTGCTATAAACTGACCGAATACGAAAATGTGAAAGGGCTGGTCGTCCGGGACGGCATTCTGGTCGGTGTCAGGATGGCCGGTTGGTGGAACAGCGAGAAAGTCGTGCTGCCTTATCAGGGTGTGCTGACCTATTACGCAAGCGACAATGAGGGTTCGGGAACAAATGACAGGACGGATCACGCATATCTTATCTGCGTATAGCAGCTTGTGAAGGAGCAGTATTAGCAGGCGGAACGCATATAATCCACGCCAACCGTTTCCATAAATCCACCAATTCTAAGGAACCTCTGAATAAATCGTCTGCGGCGGAGCGGCGGGTCTTTTCCGCCAGAAATGCGGACTGAAAAAGGGAAAATACATCCAGTATTCCGCCCTTTTCCACTCCTTTTTCTGACGAAAAATCCCTCGCCGTCCGCCCTTGCCGATTTCATCAGAGCTTCCCTAACAGGAAAGAGGAATATTTTATGACTAGTAAACGCACAAGAGAAGAAGCGCTGGCGCTTCTGAAAAAGTACAACAAAGAGCCGTTTCACATTCAGCACGCTCTGACGGTAGAGGGCGTCATGCGCTGGTATGCCAACGAGCTTGGCTATGGCGAGGACGAGGAATTTTGGGGGCAGGTCGGGCTGCTGCACGACATCGACTTTGAACTGTACCCGGAAGAACACTGCAAAAAAGCGCCGGAACTTCTTCGTGCCGGCGGCGTGGGTGAAGATATGATCCATGCAATCTGCTCCCACGGCTACGGGATATGCTGTGATGTGAAGCCGGAGCATGAAATGGAAAAGGTACTGTTTGCCGCCGATGAACTGACGGGACTGATCTGGTCAGCCGCCCTGATGCGCCCATCCAAAAGCGTGCAGGATATGGAGCTGAAGAGCCTGAAAAAGAAATTCAAGGACAAGCATTTTGCCGCAGGCTGCTCCCGCGAAATTATTGCAGACGGAGCGGCAAACCTCGGCTGGGAGTTGGACACGCTGCTGGAAAAAACGATCCTTGCCATGCGCTCCTGCGAAAAATCCGTTTCCGATGCCATGAAATAAAGCAGAGCGCACAGTGAAAGGAGCGGCGTGTGGGCAGGTTTGATGATATATTCAATCTGCCGCACAAGCACTCAAGCGCCCGCCCGCATATGCCAATAGCCGACCGCACGGCACCGTCAAGCGCATGGATCACATTGCAAAATAGACCGTGCCGCCGTCCGATCCGCCGGCGGCGGGCCGCTTGAAGATTGCATGGCAACGCTATGGAACGGCCGCTGTTTCTGAAAAAAGAATGCCCGGTTTGCCGTCTATTTGGACAAATCGGGCGTTTTTTAATCTGTATAGATCCGGGAACGGCCGGCCCGGCACCAGGGGGACAAGCGCTCCCTGCTCCTGCTTCGGCCCCACCCGGAAGCGGGGCGTACCAGTTCCCAGCCGCTTGGCCGGGATCCGGGTGTCCAGGCAAAATTCTCCCCCGCTGGGGGCCAGCACGCCCAGGGACACCTCGCCGCCGTCCCACTCCAGGAACACCCGGTGGATCTGTCCGCCGGGCAGACGGCAGCGGCAGCGGAAGCGGCAGTACAGCCCCTCGGAAATCCGCTCTGCCTGGCCCACCGTCCTTTCTTCCAGAAAGATGGGGTATGTTTCCTGCATTGCATCACCTTCCGTCATACAGTCCAAAGCTCACTGCGATGGCATTGTCCACCATGGACATCTGCTTGTCGTCCAGCCGCCCCATATGCTCCCGCAGCCGCCGCTTGTCGATGGTGCGGATCTGCTCCAGCAGGATCACCGAGTCCTTGCTCAGCCCCACGCTGCCTCCGGCAATGTTGATGTGGGTGGGCAGGCGGGCCTTGCCGGTCTGACTGGTGATGGCGGCGGCGATCACCGTGGGCGAATGGCGGTTGCCCGTGTCGTTCTGCACGATCAGCACCGGCCTGGTGCCGCCCTGTTCGCTGCCCACCACCGGGGACAGATCCGCATAAAAAATATCTCCGCGCTTTACTGTGCTATCCATTGTTGTTCACGCTCCGTGCAATACATTCCCTGCGCTACCGCTTCCTATGTAACGCCGGTTAGTACTATTGTCCCACGCACAGAGGAAATTTATACGGCTGCGCCTGCGAAATATCCTATGCTTCGGAGGCGTAGATGTTACAAAAACCGGAAGTTTTCGAGGGAAATCGTGAGGACTCTCCTGCCTTCCCACAAAATCTCCCCCCGCACCGGCAGATCCTCCTCCCCCAGCCAGATGTCCAGGTGCAGGGCATCGTCGGCGTAGCTGTCGTCGATGGACACCCGAAAAAGCTGCCCCTCTCTGGTGCATGAGGTGAGATAGCCGCCCCGCAGGGTCTTCATCAGCACCCAGGGGGCCGCCGCCGGGGCAAGCTGTCCGTCCGCCAGCAGGCCAAAGGCCAGGGCCTCCGAGTCGAAGCGGAGCTGGCCCCCCTCGGCGGACACGCTGCCGCTGATCCCGGCTATGGAGGCCGGCTCCAGCACCGTAAATTGCAGCTCTCCCTGCTGATCCGACTGGCACTCCAGGGTGAACGACAGGCTTTTGTCGCCGTAGTCCGCCGTGATCCGGGCATCAAATTCCACCGCCTGGGCCAGCAGGCGGGCGCGCAGGGCCATGGCCCGATCCAGCTCGCTCTGCACCGATGCGCAGCCCCCCAGCAGCAGCGCCGCCAGGAGCAGGCACAGTATTCGTTTCATAGGATCCCGCCTTATTTCATAAGTCGCCCAAGCACCCCCAAAAGGTCCCCCGGAAGCATGGCATACTGCCCCAGCTCCCCGGCGCACAGATCCCCCGCACTGCCATGGAGCCATGCGGCGCAGGCCGCCGCCTCCAGTGGCGCAAGGCCCTGACCCAGCAGGCTTCCTAAGATGCCCGCCAGCACATCGCCGCTGCCGCCAACCGCCATGCCGGGGTTGCCGGTTTGGTTTACATAACATATTTCCCCGTCGGTGATCAGGGTTTCATGCCCTTTCAGAAGCACAATGCAGCCCAGCTCCCGGGCCGCCTGCTCCGCCGCCGTCTGCCGGTCGGCAGGTGCATGGGGAAAGAGCCGAGCAAATTCCCCGGCGTGGGGGGTCAGCACGGTGGGTGCTTGCCTTTGGCGCAGTACATCTTTATGCGCCGCCATGAGATTTATGCCATCGGCATCCAGCACCAGCGGGCCGGAAAAATTCCCGCACAGTTCCAGGGCAAGCTGCTCCGCCCCGGCCGACCGGCCCACGCCCGGGCCAAACAGCACCGCATCGGAGCGCCGGAGCAGCGGCTGAACAGCCTGCACGGCTTCGGGCGCATAGCCCCCGGCGGCATCGGGCAAGGGAAACACGATGGCCTCCGTGAGCTTCACCGCCTCGATGGCATAGATGCTCTCCGGCACCCCCAGGTACACCAGGCCCGCCCCGCTGCGAAGCGCACCCATAGCCGCCAGGGCCGCCGCACCCGTATAGCCCCGGCTGCCGCACAGAAGCAGAATGCGGCCGAAATCCCCCTTGTGGGCATCGGGCGCCCGGTCTGGCAGGAGCCGCAGCACCTGCTGATGGTCCAAGTATCTGAATTGCATCGCTTTTTCCTCCAAGCCGGTTTTTCTTCATTTTATCCCAAAAACACGAAGCCGTCAAGAAAATTCCCCTTGCATTTTTCTTCGGAATATGATATGATACTGCCGATATGGAAAATGCGAGGAATGGGCTGTCCGATCCGGGACGCTTCTTTCAGCGAGTGCGGGGCGATGGAAGCCGCACAGAAGCAGCGATCGGGCCTTCTCCCAGGAGCAGCCGCCTGAACTTGGAAACAGTAGGGTGGGCCGGCAGACCCCGTTATCGGTCAGGGTGCATCGCACCCGAAAGTGCGCCGTTTCGGCGAATGTGGGTGGTACCACGGAAGGTGATCCTTTCGTCCCTGTTGTGCGGGACGAGAGGAATTTTTTGTTTTAGGAGGAGCATTATGAAACAACAACTGGAGAGCATTCGCCAGCGTGCCCTGGCATCTCTGGACGAGGCGACCTCTCCCGCCGCCTTAGAGGAGCTGCGGGTCAAGTGGCTGGGCAAAAAGGGCGAGCTGACCGGCGTGCTGAAGCTCATGGGCAAGCTCAGCCCGGAGGAACGCCCCGCTATGGGCCAGGTGGCCAACGGGGTCCGTGCCGCCATCGAAAGCAAGCTGGAGGAGCGCAAGACCGCCATTCATGCCGCCGCTCTGGAGGAAAAGCTCCGGCTGGAGGCGGTCGATGTGACCATTCCCGGAGATCCTGTGGAGCTGGGCCATCAGCACCCCATGAACCAGGTGCTTCAGCAAATTAAAGATGTATTTGTGGGAATGGGCTACCGGATCGTGGACGGCCCGGAGGTGGAGCTGGCAAGCTACAACTTCACCCGGCTGAACATTGAGGAGGGCCACCCCTCCAGGGATCGCAGCGACACCTTCTATTTTACCGACGATGACCAGGTGCTTCTGCGCACCCAGACCAGCCCCATGCAGATCCGGGTGATGGAAAACACCAAGCCCCCCATCTGCATTCTGGCTCCCGGCCGGGTGTTCCGCAAGGACGAGGCCGACGCCACCCACTCCCCCATGTTCCATCAGATCGAGGGACTCGTGGTGGACGAAAACATCACCATGGGCGATCTGAAAGGTGCGCTGAGCTCCTGCATGCGCAAAATTTACGGTGAGGACGCGGTGATGCGCTTCCGTCCCCACCACTTTCCTTTCACCGAACCCAGCTGCGAAATGGACATGCTGTGCCACAAGTGCCACGGCGCCGGCGACATCGATGGCAATGTCTGCTCCACCTGTCACGGCGAAGGCTGGATTGAACTGCTGGGCGCCGGTATGGTGCATCCCGACGTGCTGGAAAACTGCGGCATTGACTCCAGCAAATACTCCGGCTTTGCCTTTGGCATGGGCCTGGAGCGGATGGCTATGGGCCGTCTGAAAATCACTGACCTGCGTCTGATCTTCGATAACGACGTGCGGTTCCTGAACCAATTCTAAGGAGGCGCCAAGATGAAACTGAACAGAAAATGGATCAATGAGGATTTTGTTGATTTGAGCAATGTTTCCGACCGGGATTTCGTGGAAACCATGACTGTTTTCGGTCAGAAGGTGGAAACCTGGGAGCGGATGGACGCCGAAATCAAAAACGTGGTTGTCGGCAAGGTGCTCTCCATGGTGCGCCACCCCAATTCCGATCACATGTTCATCTGCCAGGTAGATGTGGGTAAAGCGGAACCTGTGCAGATCGTCACCGGCGCTCAGAACGTCCACGAGGGCGACCTGGTGCCCACCGCTTTGCACAACTCCTGGCTTCCCGGCGGCGTGCATATCACCAAGGGCAAGCTCAGAGGCGAGCTGTCCAATGGCATGCTCTGCTCCTTCGCGGAGTTGGGCCTGACCCAGAATGACCTGCCTGGCGTTTTCGCTGACGGCATCTGGATTCTGGAGCCCGGCTGCGCCAGGCCTGGTGATGACATCAATCCCATCATCGGCAATGATGATACCATCGTGGAATTTGAAATCACCAACAACCGTCCGGACTGCTATTCCATCATCGGTCTGGCCCGGGAGGCTGCCGCCGCTTTCGGCAAGCAGATGAAGCACCATGAGCCCGTGGTAAAGGGCAGCAACGCCGGCTCCATCTTCGAGCATCTGGATGTGGAAGTCCCCGCCACAGATCTGTGCAATCGTTATTCCTCCCGGATGGTCGCAAATGTGAAAATCGCTCCCTCGCCCAAATGGCTGCGCCAGCGGCTGCGCGCCAACGGCGTGCGTCCCATCAACAATATCGTGGACATCACCAACTATGTCATGCTGGAATACGGCCAGCCCATGCACGCCT
>CAYLHM010000072.1:0-6100 GCA_964383485.1 uncultured Oscillospiraceae bacterium | reverse complement strand
GCGGCTGGTGCAGCTTCAGGATCTGTCCGTGGACTATGGCGCCGGCCCCGTATGCGGCCCGGTGGGCCTTACGGTGGAGCAGGGGGACCGCATTGCCCTGCAAGGGGCCAACGGCTCCGGCAAATCCAGCCTGATCAAGCTGATCTGCGGCGCGGATATTCCCCACACCGGCAAGCTGTATGTGGCAAGCGGACTGGAAATTTCCTATGTCCCTCAAAATTCGGCGGATCTGCATGGCAGACTGTCAGAGCTTGCCCGGAAAAACGGCATCGACGAGAGCCTGTTCCTGGCGATCCTGGCCAAGCTGGACATTCCCAAAACCCAGATGGAGCGGGATCTGGCCGACCTGAGCGCCGGGCAGAAGAAAAAGGTGCTGCTGGCGAAGTCCATCTGCCAGCCAAGCCATCTGCACATCTGGGACGAGCCGATGAATTATGTAGATGTGATCTCCCGAATGCAGATCGAGGAGCTGCTGCTCCGCTACAAGCCTACCATTTTGTTTGTGGAGCATGACCAGGCGTTCTGCCGGCGCATCGCCACCAAGACCGTCCGTTTATAAGGCCGCACCGGCTCCCAGAGCAGGGTAGGCCTCCGGGCGATGGCCCAGCAGGCGCATGATCCGAAGCTCGTCCAGAGCGTCATACAGGGCGTTGTGAGTCTCGGCATAGCGGCTGTCGCCGGTGAGCAGTCGGGTGATGGCCTCCACGCCGTAGTTCCGCTTCAGACGGCCGGTGCTGTAACAGTCCGCCCGGGCGGGAATTTTCGGGTTGTACTGCCGATAGGCTGCAAAACGCAGAATATCGTGCCAGCCCAGCCCGGACAGCTCCGGCAGCATATTGCGGTCAAATCCGGCATTATAGGCGAACACCGAGTCCACACCGTACCGGGCAAAGCAGTCCAGCAGCTGGGCGATGGCATCGCTGCGGCTGCACAGCCGGGGGCGCAGCTTCCGGTCGGGGAACAGAGCGGCGGAGAACATTCCACCAACCAGGTATTCCGGATCCAAAATGTGGTACAGCGCCGCCTGCACCTGAAAGCTGCTGTCGGCCAGCACCGTTCCGATGGACATGACCTGGTTTTCCCAGTTGGTTTCCGTGTCGATCACTGCAAAAAGTCCCATCAATGCGCTACCTCCTTTTCCCCGTTTAGTATAGCTTTTTCGGCAGGAAAAGGCAAGAGAAACTTTTTTCGCCGCAATGGGCTGTAATGCTTGCATTTTCTGGGGAAAGGCGCTATAATAAAGACACTATATCATGGAGCGTGGATTATGGCGCAGTATAATCGGGATTGGGATGATCTGGGGCGCAGCGTTCAGGATGTGATCGACCGGGCGGTTCATTCCCAGGACTATCAAAAACTGAATCAAACCGTCCGCCAGGCGGTGGGACGGGCGGTGGACATGGGCAGCGAGGCGGTTCGCCGCACAATGAGCAGCACTGCCCGCCCTCAGCCCCGAACCGTGGCGCCCGAGAAGAAGCCCCTCCCGGCGCTCTATGGCAGCACCGGCCGTTTGACCGCAGGCGGCGTGCTGAAAACCGTGGGCGGCGGCGTGCTGTCCCTGTTTTCCCTGACCGGCGGGCTGTTTGCCGCTGCCTGGGATATGCTGTTTTACGGGATCTTTCAGCTATCTGTGCCCCTAGTGCTGTCCCTGATCGGGTTCGGCGGCGGCGCTCTGCTGGTGGGCAGCGGCGTGCGCACCCTGGGCCTGGTGAACCGCTTCCGCACCTATCGGCGCACCCTGGGGGAACAGACCCATTGCACCCTGGAGCGCCTAGCCCGCAGTGTGGGCAAGAGCGTGGGCTATGTCCGCAAGGAGCTGCAGCAGATGATCAGCAAGGGGCTGTTCCTGGAGGGCCATTTGGATCATGAGCAGGCCAGCCTGATCACCAGCGACGAAACCTACCGGCACTATGAGCAGTGCAGGCTCCAGATGGAACAGGCCAAGCAGCGGGAAACTCAGCGGAGCCAAAATCCCCAGGTCCAGGAGGTGCTGGACCGGGGCAACGCCTTTTTAGAGAAGCTGCGCCGGTGCAACGAGGCCATTCCCGGGGAGGAAATTTCCGAAAAGATCTCCCACATGGAGCTGATCGTGGAGCGGATCTTCGACCGTGCGGAGGAGCATCCGGAGATCGTGCCGGATCTCAAGAAGCTCATGGACTACTATCTGCCTATGACCGTGAAGCTGCTGAACGCCTATGCGGATATGGATGCCCAGCCTGTGCAGGGGGATACCATTCTGGCGGCCAAGCGGGAGATCGAGGGTACCCTGGATACGCTGAATGTGGCCTTTGAAAAGCTGCTGGACTCCGTATTTGAGGATACGGCCATGGACATTTCCAGCGATATTTCCGTGCTGAACACCCTGCTGGCCCAAGAGGGGCTGACAGATGACGAGCTTACAAAGCTGAAAAAGCAGAGTTAAAAAATTGGAGGAGCATGACAATGGATGCAGAGTTCAAGAATTTTACCCCCAGCCTGACCCTGGAGCCAAACATGGACACCAGCGATGCCCTGGTTGCCGCAAATCAGACTGCTTTGCAGCAGCCCCAGGCCGATGGGCCGGTACTGACCCCGGAGGAGCAGCAGATGGTGGCGGATTTCGCCGCCAAGATCGATGTGGAGAACACCGCCCAAATTCTGCAATACGGCGCAGGCACGCAGAAGAAAATGGCCGACTTTTCCGATGCCGCCCTGGCCAATGTCCGCACCCAGGATCTGGGGGAGGTAGGCGACCTGATCAGCAGTGTGGTAGGGGAGCTGAAGGGCTTCTCCGACGAGGAGGAGAAAGGCATCCTTGGGTTCTTCCGCAAGCAGAGCAGCAAGCTGGAAAATATGAAAAACCGCTATGCCAAGGCCGAGACCAATGTGGAGAAGATCGGGGAGGCCTTGCAGCAGCATCAGGTGCGGCTGCTGAAGGATTCTGCGGTGCTGGATCAGATGTATGAGCAGAACCTGGCCTATTTTAAGGAGCTGAGTATGTACATTCTGGCAGGCAAGCAGAAGCTGAGCGAGGTGCGCGGCGGGAAGCTGGCCCAGCTGGAAGCCACGGCCCAGCGCACCGGCCTTGCCGAAGATGCCCAGGCAGCCCGGGATCTGGCGGACAAGTGCAACCGCTTTGAAAAGAAGATCCATGATCTGGAGCTGACCCGTGCCATCTCCATTCAGACGGCTCCTCAGATCCGCATGATCCAGAATAACGACCATGTGATGGTGGAAAAGATCCAGACCACCCTGGTGAACACCATTCCGCTGTGGAAAAACCAGATGGTTCTGACCCTGGGCATTGCCCACTCCACCGAGGCCGCCCAGGCCCAGCGCCAGGTGACGGACATCACCAACGCCCTTTTGAAGCAGAATGCCGAAAAGCTGCACACGGCCTCTGTGGAAACGGCGAGGGAGGCCGAGCGGGGCATTGTGGACATTGAAACTCTGAAAAAGACCAATGCCGACCTGATCCAGACCCTGGACGATGTGATGAAGATCCAGGCGGAGGGCCGTGCCAAGCGCCTTGCAGCCGAGACGGAAATGGCCAAAATGGAGAGCGATTTGAAGAACAAGCTGCTCCAAATCCGTGGCGGCGTTTGATATCCCTTTCCGATAACTGTAAAAAGCGCAAAGCAGCACCCCTTAAGCAGCGGCTTCAAGGGGTGCTTTTTTAGGGAAGCTCTGAATAGATCGGCAAGGCCCTCCACGAAGCCGCAGACCATTTATTCGGAAATCCCTTAGAAACCGGTGTCCCGCAGGGGGCAAAGAGTACGCTTTGACCCAAGGCTTGCGCATTGTACCCGCTCAGTCACCGGCTTGTGCCGGTGCCAGCTTTCTCAGAGGGAGAGCCTTTAGGGCGGCAACCTGCGCCCCTGGCCATTTCCCGTTTTCATTCATCCGTTTTTCGGAATGGTGATTGTCAGCACGATCTGGCTTTCGGTCTCCCGGCGCTCGGAAACCGCCGGTACGCCGGAGCGCTGAATGCGCTGCAGGGTCTGGGTCAGGCTATGCAGCAGGCTGTCCAGATTGGTCTGTGCGGTGTCCGCCCGCTTCTCCAGCAGCGCCTCGATGTAGCGCTCCGTCCTGGCCACGCTCATGCCCAGGCGGCTGATCTCCCGGATGGCCGCCAGCTTCTGCCCCTCCTCCGGCAGCTTCAGCAAGGCCCTGGCGTGGCGCTCTGTCAGCCCCGCCTGGCGCAGAGCATCCAGAACCGGCTGGGAATGGCGCAGCAGCCGCAGCTTGTTGGCCACGGCGCTCTGGCTCTTGCCCAGCAGACGGGCAGCCTGCTCCTGGCTCATGCTCCATTGATCCATCAGCCTGGCGATCCCCACAGCCTCCTCCACAAAATCCAGATCCTGCCGCTGCAAATTTTCCACGATGGCCGCCAGGCCGGATTCCTTGTCGTCCATATTCATCACGATGCAGGGGATCTCCGTCAGCCCGGCCAGCTTTGCCGCCCGCAGACGGCGTTCCCCGGCGATCAGCTCATAGCCTGTCCCCACCCGGCGCACCGACAGGGGCTGCAAGATCCCATGCTCCCGAATGGAGGCCGCCAGCTCCTCCAGCGCCTCCTCCCGGAACACCCTCCGGGGCTGGGCCGGATTGGGGCGGATGGCCCGAAAGGGCAGGAAAACCACCCTTCCCGTTTCCATATAGGTTTTCAGCTTTTGGCATTGCATTAGCCCGTCCTCCTTTGTGATTGCTTGCTACCCATTGTAATTTCCGGGAACTGGGAAAACCCACGAAAAGCACACTCGGCACAGAAAAATTACCCGACAGCTTTCGATTGAAAAAAGTGCTTGACAAATCCATCAAGGTGTGGTACAATCACCAAGTAATAAAGAAGGCTGAACATCCGCCTCACCGTAAGCGCCCTGCGAAACGGTTCATATCCCGGCTTTTCATGGGAAAGCTGCGTATGCGGATGCTTTGGCATCCGCTTTTTTGTTTAATGGAGGTGTTTCCTATCGCAAAGTTAGATCATCAGCTCAACGAGGAGATCCAAGATCAGGAGGTTCGTCTGATCGGCGCCGACGGCGCACAGCTTGGCATCGTATCTGCGGCCCAGGCCAACAGCATTGCCATGGAGCAGGGTATGGATCTGGTGAAGATCTCGCCCAACGCCGTACCCCCCGTCTGTAAAATCATGGACTATTCCAAATTCTGCTTCGACCAGAAGAAGCGGGAAAAGGAAGCCAAAAAAAATCAGAAGGTCGTGGAGATCAAGGAAATCCGCATGAGCCCCAGCATTGACACCAACGATCTCAATACCAAGATCAAAAGTGCCCAGAAGTTCCTGGCAGACGGCAACCGGGTCAAGGTCAGCGTCCGCTTTCGGGGCCGTGAGATGGCACATACCAATCTGGGCGAGAAGCTGCTGATGGACTTTGCCGCTGCCTGCTCCGATATGGCAAGCATGGAAAAGAACCCCAAGCTGGAGGGCCGCTTTATGGCCATGTTCCTGACCCCCAAAAACAGCAAGTAAATTTTCAAACGATACGGAAGGAGAACCACTTATGCCGAAGCTGAAAACCCATAGCGGCGCCAAAAAGAGATTTAACCTGACCAAAACCGGGAAGATCAAGAGAGCGCACGCTTACAAGAGCCATATCCTCACCAAAAAGACCACAAAGCGTACCCGCCGGCTGCGTTCCACCACTTACGCCGACCAGACCAATGTGGATGCGATCAAGAAGATGATCCCGTACAAATAAGGATAGGAGGATACAGAAATGGCAAGAGTTAAAGGCGCAATGATGACGCGCAAAAGAAGAAATGCAACCCTGAAGCTGGCCAAGGGCTACTGGGGTTCTAAATCGAAACACTTTAAGATGGCCAAGCAGGCCGTCATGAAATCCGGCAACTACGCTTTCGAGGGCCGCAAGCAGAAGAAGCGTGCCTACCGCACCATGTGGATCGCCCGGCTGAGCGCCGCAGTCGCCCCCTATGGCCTGAACTACTCCACCTTTATGAACGGTGTGAAGAAGGCCGGCCTGGAGCTGAACCGCAAGAGCCTGTCCGAGATGGCCATCCAGGATCCCGGCGCATTTGCCGCCGTGGTGTCCGCCGCCAAGGCTGCTCTGAGCTAAGGAAGCTCTGATATAGAACATTGCAA
>CAYLHM010000071.1:0-6232 GCA_964383485.1 uncultured Oscillospiraceae bacterium | reverse complement strand
AACCGTCCGTAGGGATCCGGCAGCTTTTTCGGCTCCGGGTAGCTTTCGCCGTGGGTGTCCACCGTGACGGAGGCGATCTTCTGCTCGGTGACAGGCCGGTCGCTGGGGCCGGTCTTGGCGGCGGCGATGGCATCCACCACCTCCATGCCGGAGGTGACCTTCCCAAAGGCGGCGTACTGCCCGTCCAGGTGCTTGGCATCGGCGTGCATGATGAAGAACTGGCTGCCGGCGCTGTTGGGGCTGGAGGAGCGGGCCATGCTCAGCACGCCGCGCTTATGCTTCAGGTCGTTTTTCACGCCGTTGAAGAAAAATTCGCCCTTGATGCAGTAGCCAGGGCCGCCCATGCCGGTGCCCTCAGGGCAGCCGCCCTGGATCATAAAGCCGGGAATGACCCGGTGGAAAATCAGCCCGTCGTAAAAATGGCGGTTGGCCAGGTCGATGAAATTATAGACGCTCTGCGGGGCTTTGTCGGGGTACAGCTCGCCCTGGATCACGCCGCCGTTTTCCATGGTAATTTTGAATGTGGGGTTCATATCAATATCGCTCCTTCATGGCACGGTCGATCTGCCGCTTCGCATCCCGCTCCGCCGCAGACTGCCGCTTATCGTATAGTTTTTTGCCCTTGCACAGGCCCAGCTTTACCTTGACCAGGCTGCCCTTGAGGTAGACACTCAGCGGAATGAGGGAATAGCCGTCCTGCTTCACCTTGCCGTAGAGGCGCATGATCTCCCGCTTGTGCATGAGAAGCCTGCGGGGGCGGCGGGGATCCCGATTGAAGATGTTGCCCTGCTCATAGGGGGAGATGTGCATTTGATTGACCAGCAGCTCCCCGTTTTTGATGCCGCACCAGGCATCCTTCAGGTTCAGGTTGCCCTGGCGGACGGATTTGACCTCGGTGCCGGTCAGCTCGATGCCGGTTTCAAATTCTTCTTCAATAAAGTATTCGTGGCTGGCCTCCCGATTGCGGGCCAGAACCTTGACACTCTGCTGTTCCATGCACCCCACCTCCCTGTCAAAGCATACCATCATTATAACATAAATGTCAAGAAAATAAAAGTGCGAAAAAAACAATTTTGAAAGCAGAAACCGCAGGCATCAGCTTGGGGCAAACTGGCTGTTGTACAGCTTGGCGTAAAAGCCGCCTTTTTCCAGCAGCGTGCGGTGGTTCCCCTGCTCCACGATCTGCCCGTCCCGCATGACCAGGATCACATCGGCATCCCGAATGGTGGACAGGCGGTGGGCCACGATGAAGCTGGTGCGGCCCTGCATCATGGTGTCAAAGGCCTTTTGAATGCGAATTTCCGTTCTGGTGTCGATAGACGAGGTAGCCTCGTCCAAAATCAGCATGGGCGGCAGGCACAGCATCACCCGTGCGATGCACAGCAGCTGCTTCTGCCCCTGGGACAGATTGCCGCCGGACTCGCCGATCACCGTGTCGTAGCCCTGGGGAAGCCGCTTGATGAAGCTGTGGGCGTGAGCCAGCTTGGCCGCCTGCAAAATTTCCTCCTCCGTCGCCTCCGGCTTGCCCATGGCGATGTTCTCCCGAATGGTGCCGGAGCGGAGCCAGGTATCCTGAAGCACCATGCCCACATGATGCCGCAGGCAGGCTCTGGACATCTGGCGCACATCGGTGCCGTCCAGGCAGATTTCCCCCCGCTGCGGCTCATAAAAGCGCATCAAAAGATTGATCAGCGTGGTTTTTCCGCAGCCGGTGGGGCCGACGATGGCCACCCGCTGGCCGGGCTGTACATTCAAATGGAAACCCTGGATCAGAGGCTTTTCCGGAGTGTAGGAGAAGTGCAGGTCCCGGATCTCCACAGCACCGTGAATATCCTCCACCTGCTCCTGCACATCCGGCTCCTGGGCCGGGGCCTCGATCAGCTCAAACACCCGCCCGGCACAGGCCAGAGCGTTTTGCAGCTCGGTGATCACGCCGGAGATCTCGTTGAAGGGCTTGGTGTACTGGTTGGCATAGTTCAAAAAGGTGGACAGGCTGCCCACGCTGATCCCCCCGGCAATCGCCATCAGGGCGCCGGCCAGTCCTACTCCGGCATACACCACGGAGTTGACAAAGCGGGTGCAGGGGTTGGTCAGAGAGGAGAAGAAAATAGCACGGAGAGAACACTGCTCCAGCCGGTCGTTGACCTCGTCAAACTGCTCCAGGGAGGCTTTTTCGTGTCCAAAGGCCTTGACCACCTGGATCTGGCCGATGGTTTCATCGATCATGGCGGTCTGCTCGCCACGGGTCTTGGATTGGAGGGTGAACATGGAATAGGTGCGCTTGGCGATGAATGCCGCCACCAGCAGGGAAAGGGGCGTGATGCAGATCACCACCAGAGCGATCTGCCAGCGAATGCGCAGCATCAAAAGCACCGTGCCTGCAATGGTCATCACGCCGGTGAAAAGCTGGGTGAAGCCCATGAGCAGGCCGTCGGCAAAGCTGTCCACATCGGCAACGACCCGGCTGACCAGGTCGCCCTGGCGGTGGCTGTCCAGGTAGGACAGGGGAAGCTGCTGAATATGGGCAAAGGCCTCGTTGCGCAGGTCTCTCGTGACCTTGTAGGTCATGCGGTTATTCATCTCGTTCATGATCCACTGGCTCAGGGCCGCCACGGCCGCACAGATCAGGACCCGCCCCAGCTCCCTGGAAACCGCCTGGAAGTCCACCTTCCCGGCTTCTATAATATGGTCAATGGCCCGGCCCACCAAAATGGGAATATACAGGCTCATGGCCACATAGCACACCGCCAGCACCAGGGAAAGCAGCAGCACCGGCACATACCGCCGCAGACGGCGCAGGATCTTTTTCAGCGTTTGGGTTTGCGTATCGTTCACTGCGGTTCCTCCTCTCTGGGGAACTGGGAATAGTAAATTTCCTGATAGACCGGGCATTGGGCCAAAAGCTCCTCGTGGGTGCCCTTGCCTGCCAGCAGGCCGTCGTCCAGTACCAAAATCTCGTCGGCAAAGCGCACGCTGGCTGCCCGCTGGGACACGATGATGGTGGTGGGCGGGTTTTCCATGGAGCGAATGCTTTTACGAAGGGCGGCATCGGTGGCATAGTCCAGAGCGGATGCACTGTCGTCCAAAATCAGAATGGCCGGCTTGCGCACCAGCGCTCTTGCGATGGTCAGCCGCTGCTTCTGGCCGCCGGAGAAATTGGCGCCGCCCTGCTCTACCTCCGCTTCCAGGCCGCCGTCCTTGTCCAGCACCATCTGCCGGGCCTGGGCAACGGACAGCGCCTCCATCAGATCCTCATCGCTGGCATTTTCGTTGCCCCACAGGAGATTTTCCCGCACGGTGCCGCGGAACAGCACCGCCTTTTGGGGCACCACACCGATCTGGCTGCGCAGGGTTTGGGTGCGGAGGGTGCGGATATCCCGGCCGTCCAGCAGAATTTTCCCGCCGCTGGCCGGATAGAAGCCGGGAATGAGATTGACCAGGCTGGTTTTGCCGGAGCCGGTGCCGCCGATGATGCCCAGGGTTTTACCCGGCTCCACACGGAAGCTGATATGCTCCAGCGAAGGCTCCTTGGCCCCGGCGTACCGGGCTGAAACATCCGCAAATTCGATCCTGCCGGAGAGCCTTTCACCGTCCGCTTCCCGGTCCTGCTCCTCCGGCTGAATGTCCAGGATGCTCCCAATGCGCTTGGCGCAGGCCCCGGCCTTGGTCATGTTGATGATCAGGTTGGCCATTTTGATCAGCTCGATCAAAATCTGGGACATATAGTTATAGAGGGCGATCACCAGGCCCTGGCTCAGCACGCCCTGCTCCACCTTCAGGGCGCCCACCTGGATCAGCAGGATCACGGCGATATTCACGACCAAAAAGGTCAGGGGGTTCATCAGGGCGGAGATCCGGCCGGAGGAGAGCTGCTTTTCCGTAAGCTCCTGCGTCCTGGCGGAAAAATCCCGAACCTCCGCATCTTCCTTGCAGAACGCCCGCAGCACCCGCACACCGGTGAGGTTCTGCCGGGTGGCGGAGGTCACGCCGTCCAGCGCCGCCTGCACCTGGCGGTACATAGGCATCGTCACCAGCATGATGCCGAACACGATCACACACAGCACCGGGATCACGCCCGCAAACACCAGCGCCGCCTGGGTGTCGATGGTAAAGGCCATGATCATGGCGCCGAACACCACAAAGGGCGAGCGCAGGAGCAGCCGCAGGGTGAGGTTCACGCCGTTCTGCACCTGATTGATGTCGGAGGTCATGCGGGTGATCATGGTGGAGCTGCCCAGCTGATCCAGCTGGGTGTAGGACATGGATAAAATATGCTCCATCACGCTGTGGCGCAGGCGGGAGGCAAAGCCCACCGCCGCCCGTGCGGCAAAATATTGCGCCGCTACGGCGCAAACCAGGCCGATCAGGCCCAGAAGGATCATTACCAGGCACATTTTGATGATATAGCTTTGGTCGGCGTTGGCGATGCCCACATCCACAATTTGGGCCACCACCAGCGGGATCAGAAGCTCAAAGCTGGCTTCCAGCAGCTTGAACAGGGGCCCGAGAATGCACTGCTTGCCGTAGCCACGCATATATCCCAGGATTTTCTTCATAATAGCGCACACTCCGCTTGATCAGTTCTGGCGGTATTATAGCACCGATGGAAGAAAAATGCAATCTCTTCGGAATAAAATAGTTGACAATTCGTTAAACTGCCGCTATAATATTTGGGTAACGCTAGTGTAGCACAGTCGGTAGTGCATCTCACTCGTAATGAGAAGGTCGCCTGTTCGAGTCAGGTCACTAGCTCCAAAAGAGCAGCCCTCAGGGCTGCTTTTTATAGTTTCAGGGCGCTTTGAGGAATGCGGCAGGAGGGGATCGGGCGTCAAAATTCTGCCCGGGAATTGACATTTTTTACAATTTCTGCTAAAATGGCCACAGAGAAGCTCACCGTGAAAGGATCGTCTGCTGTGAAGAATTTGTTGTGGGCCAGCTCCGCCTGGAAGCAGGATGCCGCAATTCGGCGGAGTGCGCCATGAGCGGGCACCGTCAGGAGCCGCCGGAGCGGGAAAAATCAGCCAACGCCGTCCGCTGTTTGGCCGCTGCGTTATTCGTCCTCATCGTGGTGATCATCATTCTGCTTCTGAGAAGCTGTAACCGCTTAGGTAACGAGCCGTCTGTGGTCCTTCCCCCGGATTATACGGATCTGCTGCCGGACGACGGTGCAGAAACCATTCCCGGCGACAGCAGCACCCAGGCTACAGCGCCCTCCGGCGGCGGCTCTGTGACCATTACCTTCATGGGCGATATGCACTACAGCCTTTCCACCCGCACACTGAGCCTCTGCTACCAAAATCCAAGATCCTCCACCCACAGCGTCGTGGTTCAGGTCATCCTGACCAGCGGGGGCTCGGAATATCTCCTGGCCCAGTCCGGCATCATTCAGCCCGGCTACCAAATTACCAGCCTGGCTGCGGCTGAACAGGCCCCGCAGCTATCTCCCGGAGGCTATATCGGGAAACTGAAGCTGCTTTTCTACGACCCGGTCACCGGCCAGCAAGCCATCGTAGACACAGATATCCCCTGCACCATTGTGGTGCAGGAATAAGCGCCTGCGGCTCCAATGCCGTGAGGTTCGCAATAGTGCCTGGCGGATCAAGTAAAGCGGGAGCATCCAAGCCCAGAAACGGACTTGGATGCTCTTTTTCTGCATTTTGGATAGCGTGCGAGGGCCGCCAATAGCGCAAAAGAGATCACAAAAACTGTTTGCAATATAGGCTATTGGAACGATTTACCCTGCACAAATTTTCGACTTGTCCATTGAAGCCTTTACCCCTCGTCCCGGGGGTTTGGGGCGTGTAGTCCCCGGCGCTTTTCTCAACAATTCGGAATTTCACGGAGCTTTTGGTCGATCTGGTCGATCTGCTCCTGCGGCACTTTCCCGTAGCTCAGAGCATCCAGCAGGGTCATGTTTGCGAACAGAGCCAGGCTATTGTCAACGGAGGCCCCTTGCGCCCCAAGTGCCTGGGCCGCAGCCTGGAGCATGGGCTGGAGCAGTGTCCGGGCCGAGGCATTTTCCATCAGGTGGCCAATGGTGCAGCGAACAGAGCAGAACGGTTCATGGTTGTCGTTTACCCGGCTGGGGCAGAGGGGCTGGGTCAATGCGCCGTCCCCAAAGTCACCGAACAGCTCCCGCAGCCAGGAAACGCTGTCCGAAACCCAGCGGCTTGCCCGGGCGGTCAGGCAGGTATCCGGCGTCAGCACACTGGAATCCCCGGTGGAGAAGCCG
>CAYLHM010000070.1:5206-6315 GCA_964383485.1 uncultured Oscillospiraceae bacterium | reverse complement strand
TGTTGGTTTTCCTAATCCGGCGCAGAACGGAAATTTTTGAAATACGGCGTTTTGCCTATATCTTTTTCGGCGGAAAGATGCTATAATATCCGTGAAGTACAAAAAAGGAGATATTTCGATGAAATCTTCTACTATGCGCCCCGTTCGCAAACGGGCCCTGTCCCTTGTAATGCTGGCGGCCCTGCTGATCTCCCTGCTGGCGATGGGCATCAGCGCGGCAAGCATTCCGAGCAGCAAAATTACCACCACTCCGGCCACCGGCTATACCAGCGCCGGGGAAGTGGAATATGTAACAGACGGCAGTAAGATTGCCAACTGGGGCGCCCGGGGCGAGGACTGCGTGTTCCTCAGCACCTATGCCCAGAGCTACTATACCGGCAGCTATAGCTTTGATACCCTGTCGGGCATTGCGGGCAGCAAGTATCAGAACCAGGTGCCGGACAGCGAGCTGTATAAGGCACTGCAAAATATGCTGACTGCGAAGCAAACCTATCAGAATACTTACGGCGAAACGAGATATGATCTGAAGTACACGGACTGCCTGAAAAACGACACCAGCATGATTTCATCGTTCTATTCCGGGGAATTGTTTGACAGCACTTGGGATGGCGGCACTACCTGGAACCGGGAGCATACCTGGCCGGCCAGCAAAAGCTTGAGCGGCAGACCCGGAAACTCCACCAGAGGCGAGGGCGCCGACATCATGATGATCCGCCCCGCCCTAGCCAGCGAAAACGGTGACCGCAGCAACACGGCTTACGGCGAAGGCTCCGGGTATTATGACCCCGGCGTGTCCGTGCGGGGCGACTGCGCACGAATTGCCCTGTATGTGTATGTCCGCTGGGGCAACACCAAATATATGTGGGGAACCAGCGGCGTGATCCAAAACCTGGACACCCTCCTGCGCTGGATGGAGGAGGACCCCGTGGATACCTGGGAAATGGGCCGCAATGATGCGGTGCAGTCCATCACCGGCGTGCGCAATGTATTTGTGGACTATCCCGAATTTGCCTGGCTCCTGTTTGGCAAGGATGTGCCTGCCGATGTGACCACCCCCTCCGGCAAAGCCGGTACTCTTGCACAGCCGGAGCCAACGGAAACGGAACCGA
>CAYLHM010000070.1:0-5106 GCA_964383485.1 uncultured Oscillospiraceae bacterium | reverse complement strand
AGGCCGCCACCTGCACCTCCTCCGGCTACAGCGGCGACACCTACTGCAAGCTCTGCGGCGCAAAGCTCAGCTCCGGCCAGACCATTCCCGCCACCGGGCACACGGAGGAGATCCGAGATGCCAGACAGTCCACCTGCGCAGAAACGGGCTATACCGGCGATGTTTACTGCTCCGTCTGCGGGGAAAAGCTGCGCAGCGGAGAGGTCCTGGCAAAATCCGGCCATTTGGACTTCGATGGCGACCAAAAGTGCGATATCTGTGGTACCGAGATGGGCTGCGCCCATGAGAACAGGGAAGTCCGCAATGCCTCCGATGGAACCTGCACCTCCTCCGGCTACACCGGCGACAGCTACTGCCTGGACTGCGGCGCAATGCTTGCCAGGGGGGAGGAAATCCCGGCCACCGGCCACCGGGACATCGACGGCAACGGCCAGTGCGACACCTGCGGCACAGAGCTGAACTGCACGCATGAGAACAGGGAAGTCCGCAATGTCACCGAGGCCACCTGCACCGACAGCGGCTACAGCGGCGACGGCTACTGCCTGGACTGCGGCAGCCTGCTGGAGCCGGGCACAGAAATTCCGGCCCTGGGTCACAGCGGGAAGCTGGAGGGGCAGACGGATGCCACCTGCGGCAAGGAGGGTTACACCGGCGACACCGTGTGCGAAGTCTGCGGCGAGGTGCTGGAAAAGGGCAGCACGGTCCCTGCCACCGGTGAGCATCGCTACGGCGACTGGGTGAGCAATGCGGACGGTCAGCAGGAGAGAATTTGCTCCGTGTGCGGCGCAGAGGACTTTCTGGAACAGGAAGCGGAGCCGGGCAAGCCCTCCGGGTGGCTGGTAGCCGGTGGAAGCGTGCTGGGCCTGGCAGGACTGGGCGGCGCAGGCTATGGCATTGGATGCCTCATAAAAGCCATCAAGCTCAAAAAAGTCAAGCGCCCTAATAAGTGATCCCACGCCCCCGGCAAGAGCGCCGGGGGCGAACTTTTTGAGAAACCCGTAAAACCCCGTTGACAAGTTGGAAATTTTGTGGGATAATACAGTGAACTTATAAAACAGAACAGGGGATATATACCATGACCCAATCCAGAACACACAACTGCGGCGAGCTTCGGCTCAGCGATGCAGGCAAAACCGTTACCATTGTCGGCTGGCTGGAGAATGTCCGGGAGGTCGGCGCAAATTTTGCTTTTCTGGTGCTGCGGGACTTCTATGGCACCACCCAAGTGGTGGTGGAAACGGAGGAAATGATGGGCATTGTCAAGCCCCTCAACAAGGAGTCCACCATTTCCGTCACCGGCACCGTGCGGGAGCGGGAGAGCAAGAATCCCAAGCTGCCCACGGGCGAAATTGAGGTGGTGCCCAGCCGGATCCAGGTGCTGGGCAAGTGCCGCCACAACCAGCTTCCCTTTGAGATCAACAAATCCAAGGAGGCGGACGAAAACACCCGCCTGAAGTACCGCTACCTGGACCTGCGCAATCCGGCGGTGAAGCGGAACATCGTCCTGCGCTGCCAGGTGGTAGCCGAGCTGCGCAGGCTCATGACCGAACAGGGCTTCCTGGAGATCACCACCCCCATTTTGACGGCCTCCTCGCCGGAGGGCGCACGGGATTATCTGGTGCCTGCCCGGAACCACCCCGGCAAATTCTACGCTCTGCCCCAGGCGCCCCAGCAGTTTAAGCAGCTTTTGATGACCTCCGGCTTCGACCGCTACTTCCAGATCGCCCCCTGCTTCCGGGACGAGGATGCCCGTGCCGACCGTACCCCCGGTGAATTTTACCAGCTGGATATGGAAATGGCCTTTGCCAATCAGGAGGATGTGCTCCATGTGCTGGAAACCGTGCTGGTGCCGGTGTTCCGAAAGTTCGGCAAGTATGAGCGGGTGTCCCAGGCGCCCTTCCGCCACATCGCCTATAACGATGCCATGGAGCGCTACGGCTCCGACAAGCCCGATCTGCGCATTGACCTGGAAATTCAGGACATTTCCGATGTGGTGCAGGACTGCGGCTTCGGCCCCTTTGCCGGCGCTACCGTCAAGGCCGTGGCCGTTGACGATTTCAGCCAGGGCAGGAAGTGGATCGACAAGCTGCTCACCGATGTGGAGGTGCAGACCGGCAGCAAGGCCTGCTGGGTGAAGGTGGATGAAAGCGGCAGCCTCACCGGCGGCATCTCCAAATTCCTGGGAGACTGTGCCGATGCCCTGAAGCAGCGCTTGGGGCTGAAACCCGGCAGCTTTGTGTGCATGGCCGCAGGGAAAAAGGCCGCTGCCCAGAAGACCGCCGGCGTGATCCGCACCATGATGGGCAAGCGCATTCCCGGACACTTTGACGAGGAACAGTACGCCCTGTGCTGGATCGTGGACTTCCCCATGTACGAAATTGGCGAGGAGTCCGGCGAACTGGAATTTTGCCACAATCCGTTCTCCATGCCCCAGGGCGGCATGGAGGCCCTGTGCGCAGCGGAGGGCGACACCGAAAAGCTCCTGACCATCCACGCCGACCAGTATGACCTGGTGTGCAACGGCTATGAAACCGCTTCCGGCGCCGTGCGGAACCATGACCCGGAGATCATGGTCAAGGCGTTCCAGATGGTGGGTCTGGGCGAGGAACATGTGAAAGCCAAATTCCCCGCCATGTACAACGCCTTTACCTACGGCGCACCGCCCCATGCCGGTGCTGCCCCCGGCGTGGACCGCATTGTGATGCTGCTCACCGGCGAGGAGTCCATTCGGGAGGTCATCACCTTCCCCATGAACAAGAACGCCCAGGATCTGATGATGGATGCCCCCACCACGGTGGAGCAGAAGCAGCTGGACGATGTCCACATCGCCATCAAGCTCAAATCCTAGTACCTCAAAGCCGATATTGCCCCCGGACGGGCGGCCCTGCCGCTTCCTCTGGGGGCTTTGTTTTGCCCGGGGTGCGAATTTTTGCAGTATTTGTCCAATGGTTCTTGCATTTTTGCAGGAAGGATGCTATAATTTATATTAGTTTAGTATGTTCTGAACAATATTACAAAAACGGCGGGGACGGGAGGAGTATGGAATGCTGAACAGACAGGCGGAACCCGGCACTCTGCGTACCGTAGAGATCAAGGAGGATATCACCTCCCGGAACAATGCCCAGGCGGCGGAGATCCGAAAAGCGCTGATAGACAAGGGAATTTTCTACCTCAACCTGATGTCCGCCCCCGGCAGCGGCAAAACCACGCTCCTGCTGGAGCTGATCCGGCGGCTGAAGGACGACTACCGGATCGGCGTGATCGAGGCGGATATCGACTCCGATGTGGATGCGGCCGCCGTCAGCCGCATGGGGGTGCGCACCATTCAAATGCACACCGCCGGAGCCTGCCACATCACCTGCCAGATGTCCCGGGAGGCCCTGGAGGCCCTGGGTACCGAGGGGCTGGATCTGGTGATTTTGGAGAACATCGGCAATCTGGTATGCCCGGCGGAATTTGACACCGGCGCCGCCCGCAATCTGGTGCTGCTGTCTGTGCCCGAGGGGGACGACAAGCCCCTGAAATACCCGCTGATGTTCCAGGTGGCCTCCGCCGTGGCGGTGACCAAGACCGATGTGGCCCCGGCCTTTGATTTTGACCGGGAGCGTGCGGCCCAAAATGTCCGTATGCGCAACCCCAATGCCCCGGTTTTCTTCGTCAGCGCCCGCACCGGCGAGGGCATGGACGGGCTGGAGCAGTATATTCGCCGGGAAATCGCTGTCATTCATGCCTGATGCTCAGGCAAATTTTCAATCAGGAGGAATAAAAATGGATAAGAACACACGAATCTGTATTATTGGAGCAGGCCCTGCCGGCACCAGTGCCGCCATGTATCTGGAAAAGGCGGGCTACAACAACTATGTGATCTACGAAAAGAGCAACCGGGTGGGCGGCAAGGCCTTCTCCCCCATGATGAAGGTGAAAAATGCCCAGGGTCAGTGGGAGGACCGCACCATTGAAATGGGCGCCGTCATGGGCTGCGACACCTATTTTGCCGTGGCCGAGTGCGAGCAGTTCGGCGGCACGAGCCACCACGATGGCCCGCCGATGGGGCGCCGCTTTATGATGACTGACGGCACACCTCAGAAATCCTCCAAGCTGGCTCTGCTGAAAAAGCTCATGAAGCTGAATAAGCTGTCCCGCCTGCTGAAAACCAAGTATGTCGGCTACGATGTGAACGGCCACCGGGGCGTTTCCCAGGGCCGCTACGAAGGCCCCTGCCCCTCCCCGGAGCTGAAGCTCCAGCACATTGAGGGAGAGAACCCCAACCTGAAGGATCTGTGTATGCCCTTCGACCAGTTCCTGAAGCTCAACAAGTGTGAGGATGCCACCCTGGTGTGGAAAGGCCCCTTTACCTCCTTTGGCTACGGCTACTTTGACGAGATCCCGGCGGCCTATGTGCTGAAATATCTGGATGCTTTCACCGTGCGGCAGTTCCTGTCCACCGGCAAGCTGTGGACCTGGAAGAACGGCACCCAGTCCATCTGGGAGGGCGTGAACAGCCACCTGAAGCACCCGGCCCTGCTGAACAGTGAGGTGACCAACATCGAAAGAAAGAACGACAAGGTCTATGTCACCGTGAACGGCCAGGTGGAGGAATTTGACAAGCTGATCATCTGCACGCCGCTGGAGCTGTTCCTGGGCTACGGCGACCCCCGACAGGAGGAAACCGACTTGTTCTCCAAGATCCGGCACAAGGAGTATTTCACCATGGCCGTCCGGCCGGAGGAGGGCAACTGCCCGGATATCTCCTACTATTTCTTCCAGAATATGACCAACGAGACCAGAGGCCACCTGATGGTGTTCTATCACCGCTGGCCCGATGCCAGCGACCAGCCTCTGGTGACCTTCACCCTGCGCAACCACGAGGGCATGGAGGATGTTCCCTTTGATGTGGCCAAGGAGACCACCCTGAAGGATATGGAGCTGTGCGGCAAGAAGGTGGATCAGATCGAGCGGGTCGACGACTGGTACTACTTCCCCCATGTGTCCAGCGAGGACTATGCCGCCGGCTGGTATGAAAAGGTGGAGGCCATGCAGGGCAAGGACAACACCTTCTACGCCGGCGAGGTGATGTCCTTCGGCGACATGGAGGAGACCGTGGAG
>CAYLHM010000069.1:0-6616 GCA_964383485.1 uncultured Oscillospiraceae bacterium | reverse complement strand
GAGGTGTTCACCTCCTGGGGCATGGAAACGGCCAAGAAATTTACCAGAGAGCAGATTGAAAGCGCCCTGCATCAGCTGGATTCCGGCAATTTTGGCATGATCCTGCGGGCCAAGGGCATTCTGCCCACCGAGGACGGCCCCTGGATCCATTTTGACTATGTACCCGGCGAGGCCGATGTCCGCTTTGGCGGCGCTACGGTCACCGGCAAGCTCTGTGTCATCGGTTCTCAGCTCGACGAGGCTGCCGTGACGGAGCTGTTCGGGCTGTAAGAGGTTTTCCCATGCAACAGATCCCGGTTTATGTGTTCACCGGCTTTCTGGACTCCGGAAAGACCAAATTTATCCAGGAGACCCTGGAGGATCCCCGCTTCAACGCCGGTGAGCGCACCCTGCTGCTGGTGTTTGAGGAGGGGGAGGAGGAATATGACCTGTCCACCTACCCCCACAAAAATGTGTATGTGGAAACCCTGGATCAGCAGGCCGTCAGCACCGGGCAGCTTCAGACCCTTGCCAAGAAGTACAGGGCCCAGCGGGTGGTGGCGGAGCTGAACGGAATGCTTCTGGTGGGGGATTTCTACACCAAGCTGCCGGAAAACTGGACCGTGGCCCAGGAGGTCATGTTTGCCGACGGCAGCAATTTCATCGCCTACAATGCCAATATGCGCAATTTGGTGATGGACAAGCTCACCGGCGCCCAGATGGTGGTATTCAACCGCCTGAAAAAGGGTGCAGATACGATGCCCCTGCACAAGATCGCCAGAGCCGCCAACCGGCGGATCGACATTCTCTATGACTATACCGACGGCACCACTGCCTTTGACGATGTGGTGGATCCGCTGCCCTTTGACATCGATGCCCCGGTGATCCAGGTGAACGATGAGGACTTTGCCCTGTGGTACCGGGATGTGACCGAGGAGCCGGACAAATATCAGGGGAAAACGGTGCGCTTCAAGGCCCAGGTGGCCAAGCTGCGGCGGCAAAAGAACGGGATGTTTGCCCCCGGCCGGTTTGTGATGACCTGCTGCGTGGAGGATATCCAGTTCTGCGGGATCCCATGCCGCTATCAGCAGGCCGAGGCCCTGGAGCCGCGCTCCTGGGTCACGGTGGAGGCGAAAATTGCCGCCGAAAAGCACCCGCTGTATCAGGGGGAGCTTGGCCCGGTGCTGACGGCCCTCAGCGTGGAGCCGGCGGAGCCTGCCGAGCAGGAAGTAACGACTTTTTAAGGAGAAGGGGGGAGAAGCCCTATGTATCAGCCGCTTGCAGATCTTCTGCGGCCCCAGACCCTGGACGAGGTCTACGGTCAGGAGCATATTTTGGGCAAGGGCGCCATTTTGCGGCGGATCATTGAGTCCGGGCAGATCCCCAACCTGATCTTCTACGGCCCCAGCGGCACCGGCAAGACCACCGTGGCCAACATCATCGCCCAGCAGACCAACCGTACCCTGTACAAGCTGAACGCAACCACCGCCTCCACGGCGGATATCAAGGACATTACGGCCCAGCTGGATACCTTCCTGGCCCCCAACGGTGTGCTGCTGTACCTGGACGAGATCCAGGCGTTCAACAAAAAGCAGCAGCAGACCCTGCTGGATCATATTGAAAACGGCAAGATCACTCTGATCGCCTCCACCACGGAAAACCCCTATTTTTATGTATTCAACGCCATTTTAAGCCGTTCCACGGTGTTTGAGTTCAAGCAGATCTCTGCCAAGGCGGCCTTGCAGGCCATTCACCGGGCCGTTCGCTTCCTGGAGGAACGCACGGGGCTGAAGGCTGTGCCGGAGGACGGTGCGCTGGAGTACATTGCCGGAGCCTGCGGCGGGGATATCCGCAAGGCCATGAATGCCCTGGAGGTGCTGTTTTCCGCCGGCCAGCCCCAAGGGGATCAGCTGCCCCTGACCCTGGCGGATGCCAAGGCTGTCACCCAAAAGAGCGCTATGCGGGCAGACCGGGACGGGGACAACTATTTTGACCTGCTCTCGGCCTTGCAAAAATCCGTTCGAGGCTCCGACCCGGATGCCGCCTGCCACTATCTGGCCCGGCTGCTGGAGGCAGGGCAGATGCAGGCCGCTTGCCGCCGCATGATGGTCATGGCGGCGGAGGATGTGGGCCTGGCCTATCCTCAGATCCTGCCCATTGTGAAATCCTGTGTGGATATGGCGCTCATGCTGGGGATGCCGGAGGCCCGGATCCCTTTGGGCGATGCCATTGTGCTGATGGCCACCTCCCCCAAATCCAATTCCGCCCACCTGGCCCTGGATGCGGCGCTGTCGGATATCCGCAAGGGCAAAAGCGGGGATTTCCCCAGGCATTTGCAAAATGTCCACGCCGACTCCTATACCATGGAGCGGGAGCAGGGCTACCTGTACCCCCACGACTACCCCAACCACTGGGTGCAGCAGCAGTACCTGCCTGACGAGCTGGTGGGCACCCGGTATTATGAATACGGGCCGAATAAGCTGGAGCAGGCGGCAAAGCAATACTGGGAACAGATCAAGGGGAAATGAGGAATGCCTATGGATATTCGGCTTCAGGATATTTTGGAGATGAAAAAGCCCCACCCCTGCGGGGACAAGCGCTGGCTGGTTCTGCGCACCGGGGCGGATTTCCGCCTGCGCTGCCTGGGCTGCGGCCGGGAGATCATGATCCCCCGGTTCAAGGCGGAAAAAATGCTCCGCTCCATCCAACGAGCGGAACATGAAACGACCAATTGAAACGGCGACTGAGCAATTCAGCCGCCGATTTTTTGGCTCTGGGGGGACAAGACCGTTGCAACGGGTCTGTTCCCAGGGGATTTTTTCCCCGGCTGGAGGACGAGAAAGCGACTTACTTTTTTGCGCCGGCGGGATATACTGTTCCATGGAAAGGGGGCGGCGGCATGGCAGTATATCTGGATCTGTTTTTCCTCATCAATTTTCTGGTGGACTTGTTGCTGCTGCTGGGCAGCAACCGCCTGGCCGGATTTCCGCTGGGACTGGCCCGGGCAGTTCCGGCGGCGCTGCTGGGCGGGGTGTATGCAGCGGTGTGCATCCTCCCCGGCTGCCAGTTCCTGAGCAACACTCTTTGGCGGCTGGTGTGCCTGGCGGGCATGGCCTGCATCTGCTTTGGGGTGGGGCCGGGGACCGTCAGCCGCTGTGCGCTGTTTGTGTTCCTGAGCATGGCTCTGGGGGGCATTGCTCTGGGACTGGGCAACGGCAGCCTTTGGGCCTTGCTTTTGGCGGCCTTGGGCGTGGCGGCGTTGAGTATGTTCGGCTTTCGGAGCTGGGGCAAGAGCTATGTGCCTGTGGAGCTGTGCCACGGGGGCAAATGCCTGCACCTAACGGCGCTGCTGGACACCGGCAACAGCCTGAAAGACCCCATCACCGGCCGGCAGGTGCTGGTGGTCGGCGCAGAAGCCGCCGCGGAGCTGCTGGGGCTGACCAGGCAGCAGCTTTTAGACCCGGTGGGCACCCTGGCAAGCACGCCGGTTCCGGGCCTGCGGTTCATTCCCTATCAGTCGGTGGGGCAGGCGGCGGGTCTGCTGCTGGCGGTGAAATGCGACAGCGTGCGGATTGCAGGGCGGCCCGATAGCTGTGTGGTGGCCTTTGCGGCTGAGGAAATCGGAGCAGGAAAAGCATATCAGGCATTGACGGGAGGAGCGATGTTATGAGGAAATGGACGGATTTTTTGAAATGGCTCGGACTTTTGCAGGAAAATGAGGTCTACTATATCTGCGGCAGCGATGTGCTTCCCCCTCCGCTGAAGGGCCAGGAGGAGCAGGACACCCTGCTGGATATGGAGCGGGGGAGTGAGGAAGCCAAGCAGAAAATGATCGAACACAATCTGCGCCTGGTGGTGTACATCGCCAAGCGCTTTGAAAACACCGGTGTCAATTTGGAGGATCTCATCTCCATCGGAACCATCGGGCTGATCAAGGGCATCAACACCTACCGCAGTGACCGCAACATCAAGCTGGCGACCTACGCCTCCCGGTGCATTGAAAATGAGATCCTCATGCACATCCGCAAGATCGCCGGGCAGCGGGTGGAGGTGTCCCTGGACGAACCCATCAACATGGACTACGACGGCAACGAGCTGCTGCTTTCCGATATTCTGGGCACGGACGAGGATATGATCCTGCGGCCCATGGAGGACGATGTGGATCGCTACCTTCTGCGCCAGGCTCTGGAGCAGCTCCCGGACCGGGAGCGGGAGATCATTCTCATGCGCTTTGGGCTGAATGGGCGCAAGGAGCTGACCCAAAAGGAGGTGGCCCAGAAGATGGGCATTTCCCAATCCTACATCTCCCGGCTGGAAAAACGGATCATGGCAAGGCTTAAAAAGGAATTGATCAAACAGACAAGCTGCGCATGAAAAATCTCTTGCATTTTCCTGAAAAAGCTGTATAATTAAAATAAATCAAAGAATTTTGCAGGAGGGACATCATGGAACGCAGAGAGATATCCAAAGCCGTACTCAAGCGGCTGCCGGGCTATTTGACCTATCTGAAGGGTATTTCCGAGGATGCCGGGCCATACATATCCGCCACAGCCCTGGCCAATGCTCTGAATATGGGCGAGGTGCAGGTGCGCAAGGATCTGGCGATGGTGTCCGACGGCGGGCGGCCCAAGGTGGGCTACCTGCGCAAGGATCTGATCGACGATATCGAGCAGTTCCTGGGCTACGACAACACCACCGATGCCGTGCTGATCGGTGCGGGCAAGCTGGGCCAGGCGCTGCTGGGCTACCGGGGCTTTGAAGCCTATGGCCTGAATATCCAGGCGGCCTTTGATGTGGCGCCGGAGGTCGACCAGATCGACGGGAAGCCGCTGCTGAGCGTGGAGAAGCTGGGCACCTATTGCCGGGAAAATAAAATCCTGATGGGGATCATCACCGTGCCGGGCAATCAAGCCCAGAAGGTCTGCGACTGCTTAATTCAGGCGGGGATCAAGGCCATCTGGAATTTTGCGCCCGTCCATCTGGAGGTGCCCGCCGGGATCCTGGTGCAGTATGAGAATATGGCCACCTCCCTGGCGCTGCTGTCCATGCACCTAAAGGCCCAGATCAAGGAACAGAAGTAAATATTGAGAGCCGTAAAAAGCATTTGTCATTCCGAGCCGGTGCGCACACTGGTGTGGAAATCCCCCGGTTAGAGCTGAAACTGCATGAGGTTTCACTCTAAATTGTTCGGGGATTGCCACACCGGCCTTCGGGCTGGTTCGCAATGACCGCTTTTTACGGCTCCCATTTATTGAAATTTGTTAAACGCCGGGCTTGTAGCTGTCTTTCAGGCTGACCGAGCGGTTGAACACCAGGTGACCGGGGGTGCTGTCCTTGCTGTCCGGGCAGAAATAGCCCAGGCGCATGAACTGGTAGGAGGCGGGGGCCTTGGCATCGGCCAGGCAGGCCTCCACCTTGCAGCCGGTGAGTACCTCCAGAGAGTCGGGGTTCAGGCAGGCGATGAAATCCTTGCCGGCGGCATCGGGATCGGGGTCGTCAAACAGGTTGCTGTACTGCCGCACCTCGGCATCCAGACAGGTGCTGCTGTCCACCCAGTGGATGGTGGCACCTTTGATCTTCCGCCCGTCGGCGGGGTTGCCGCCCCGGCTGTTGGGATCGTACTCTGCGGCGATCTCGGTGACATTGCCGTTTTCATCGGTTTCATAGCCCACGCATTTGATCACATAGGCGCCTTTCAGGCGGCACTCCGGCCCATTAGGGTACAGCCGCTTGTACTTGGGAACCGGCTCGGCCAGGAAATCGTCGGCCTCGATCCACAAATTCCGGGAGAAGGTCACACTGCGCATACCGGCACCGGGGTCGTTGGGGTTGTTTTCCACCGGGAAGGTCTCCTGCTTGTCCGCCGGGTAGTTGGTGATCACCAGTTTGACGGGCTTGAGGACCGCCATCACCCGCTGGGCGCTTTCGTTCAAGTCTTCCCGCAGGCAATGCTCCAAGAAGCCGTATTCAATGGTGTTGGGGCTTTTGGCCACGCCCACCCGGTCGCAGAAGTTGCGAATGGATCTGGGGGTGTAGCCCCGGCGGCGCAGGCCGCAGAGGGTGGGCATACGGGGATCGTCCCAGCCGGACACATAGCCGTTTTCCACCAGGGCACGGAGCTTCCGCTTGGAAAGCACGGTGTGGTCGATGCCCAGGCGGGCAAATTCGATCTGCCGGGGGTGACTGGGGACGGACACATGCTCCACCACCCAGTTGTATAGGGGCCGGTGGTTTTCAAATTCCAGGGAACACAGGCTGTGGGTGATGCCCTCCAGAGCGTCCTGAATGGGGTGGGCAAAGTCGTACATGGGATAGATGCACCACTTGTCGCCCTGGCGGTGATGGTGCATATGGCGGATGCGGTAGATCACCGGATCCCGCATATTGAAGTTGCCGGAGGCCAGGTCGATCCTGGCCCGGAGGGTATAGCGGTTGTCCGGGAACTCGCCGGCACGCATCCGGGCGAACAGATCCAGATTTTCCTCCACAGGCCGATCCCGGTAGGGGGAGCGGGCGGGGGTGGTGAGGTCGCCCCGGTATTCCTTAAATTCCTCCGGCGTCAGCTCGCACACATAGGCCAGGCCCTTTTTGATGAGCTCCACGGCGTATTCGTAGGTCTGCTCGAAATAGTCGGAGC
>CAYLHM010000068.1:0-6644 GCA_964383485.1 uncultured Oscillospiraceae bacterium | reverse complement strand
GCGCTGGCGGAGGCGGTCAACGCCCGGCTGAACCCGGCGCAGGAAAAGGAGCAGTGGTACCGGGTGCGGAAGTCCTGGGCCGATGCCGCCAGCCAGATCGGGGCCTTCAAGGTGCTGGAAAATGCCAAGGCCGCCTGCAAGCCGGGCTATGCCGTGTATGACGAAAACGGGCAGGAGATTTATGTAAACCAAGAGAACAGCCTGGAGGGCTTCGTCCGTGCTGTGCAGACCGCCATCGGTGCGGCGGCGGATGGCATCGCCGGGCCGGAGACCCTGGGCAAGACCCCCACGGTGTCCGCCGTAAAAAACAGCCGCCACGCCGTTGTGCCGGCGGTGCAGCAGCGGCTTTATGATTTGGGCTATACTCAGGTCGGCGCCGCCGACGGCATCGCCGGGCCGAAATTCACGGCAGCCGTGAAAGCCTACCAAAAGGCCAACGGCTGTACAGCGGACGGCGAAATCACGGCCGGCAACAAGACCTGGCGCAAGCTGCTGGGCATGGAATAGGGGGCGTTTCCATTGGAGATGGTGTTGTCCATTCTCAGCGGCTCCTGCGGGGCGGCGCTGGTGACGGCGGGGCTGGCCTTTGCCCAATATCTCATCAGCCGGCGGGACAGCAGCAGCAAAAAGGAAGATGTGCAAAGCAAGGCCCTGCGCTATTTAATGCTGTACATCATTCAGGAGCGGGCCAAGCAGCATATTGCCGAGGGCAGCATCACCCTGGAGGACCGGCGGATGCTGCGGCACTGGCACGACCTGTACCACAACGGCCTGGGAGGCAATGGGGACGCCGATGCCCTGATGCAGCAGCTGGATCGGCTTCCGCTGCAAAGCGAATAGGAGAGGGGGGAAAAGTTATGGATTTCTTGAAGAATTTGGCGAATTTGATCCGGGTCAAGACCATTGTCACCCTGGCGGTGATTACGGTGTTCACCATTTTGGCCCTGCGGGGCAGCATTTCCAGCGACAATGTGATGATCATTGTCACCAGTGTCATTTCCTTTTATTTCGGGACTGTCCACGAGAAGAAAGACGAAACGGCGAAATAGAAGCTGTGGAAAAGCTCTTTGCATGATCCTCAGAACGAAAAAGCACCTGCGTGAGCGGGTGCTTTTTTATTTTGAGGGGGCGGATCAGTCCTCTGCGATGCCGCGAAGCTCCATGGCCTCGATGACCTGCTGGCCACGCTGGGTCAGGGCAGTACTTCCGGGAACCAGCCCGGCGGGGTAGGAGAAGTTTTGAAGCGGCTGGTCGTAGTCCAGGGTGATCAGCCGGCGCTTTTCCAGGCATTGCAGGATCAGGCTATATTCCTCGGCGCTGCCGCCGCCATCGCCCAAGTAGATGGGCTTTTCCCCGTCCGGCCGCCGGGCGATGGGCAGAAAGGCCAGCCGGGCCAGCTCCCACAGCATGGCGATCTCGCCGGCGCTGAGTTCCAGGCAGCCGCCGCATTTGCCGCAGCTGCTACACCCGCTGCATTGTTCACAATTTCCCATATTTTTACCTCTTATACGCCAATTCCCGCCCCTGGCAGGTGAACATCAGGACCTGCTTATTCTGCGCTTCCTCTGCCAGAATATCCATGGCGGCAGCCAGACGGTCGTCGTCAAAGCGCACCAGGGCATCGTCCAAAATCAGAGGGGCATCGGGGGTCAGGGCCTCGGCCACGGCCAGGCGCAGGGCCAGGTACAGCTGGTCCACAGTGCCGTCACTGCGCCACAGGGCGGAGCGCAGGGTGTCCTCGTCCCGGGCGCCGGCGTGGAGGCTCAGATCCTCCGCCAGACTCAGCCGGTCATACCGGCCGGCGGTCATGCGGGCGAACAGCTCCTGGGCCCGCCTGGCGATCCGGGGAGCGAACCGGCGCTGAAGCTCCGAGGTGGCGGAGGTCAGGGCGTTTTGCGCCAGCTCCAGGGCATAGTAGGTTTCCTCCAGCCGGTGCAGGCGGGCGTTCAGGGCCTTGAGCCGGGCTTGCAGCGCCTCCTCCTGACCCAGAGCCTCCGACCGGCCCTGGTTCTGCCCCAAAAGCCGGTGGATCCGCTGAAGCTCCTGCCGCCCCCGCTCCAGGGCCGCTTCTGTCTGGTCCATGGGGAGGGTCAGAAAGTCGGGGCGGGGCGCCGGGGGTGCGGGCTTTGCCACGGTTTCCAGGGCTTCGGCATGGGTTTTCAGCTCCTCACGGCGCTGTTGGGCAGCGCACAGAGCCTGTTGGTCTGCCAAAATCTGCCGCCACTGCTCTAAAGATGTATTCAGGTCGCCGTCCGGACTGAACCGGCGGATCTCTGCCTGCAAGTCGGCGGTTTTTGCCTGCTGATCTTCTGTCAGGCGCTTATACTCCGCCAAGGCGTGACGGTATTTTTCAATTTTTTCTACATATAATGCGCCCTGATCCGGCCGCAGAGGGGCATAGAGGGCATTCAGGGCCGTCCAATCCTCCCGGGCGGCACGGCACTTCCCAAGCAGCACCAGCCGCAGGGCCAGGGCAACCACAGCCGCCGCCGCCCCGGCGCCCAGGGCAAGCCAGCCCCAGCTCAGCCGGGCAGCCAGCAGTCCGGCGCCCGCCGCCAGCAGCAGCGCCGCCGGGAGGAAATGCCACAGAGGCGGCTTGCGGCAGCGCTTCTGAAGGAGCGCAGATTGTTCAGCATCCTTTTGGGCCTGCTGCTGGGCCTCGGAAACGGTTAGGTTTACATAACACATCGGAACATGGGGGGCTTCCGGCTTTGGCGGGAGGGGACTGAGCTGCAGCTCCTGCCATTTTTTCTGAAGCTGACTGCCCGCTTGCAAGGCTTCCTGGGCCTCCTGGGCCGTGGGCAGAGCGGAACAGCGTTCCTCCATAGCCTGGCAGTCGGCCTCGGCCTGCTTTGCGGCGGCCTGGGCTTGTGCCAGCTTGGCCCCATTGGCGGCAGAAGCGGTGTAGAGCAGGGCCAATTTATGATTTTCCAAATCGTCCAGCTGCTGCTCCAGATGCTCCTGCTGCTGGCGCAGGCGCTGGGACTGCTCGGCAAGCTGCTGCAATTCGTCCAGCTGTGCCTGGAGCCGGGTACGCTGCTCCTCGGCCTGGGGAATTAGGCCGCTGCGGTTGTAGCGGCATTTGTTTTTCAATTCCTTCAGGTTTTGCCGGAGCTTGTCGGCAGTGCCGCTTTCGTCGCCGGTGGTGACCAAATCGTTGAGCCGGCGGCGCAGGGCATCGTCCTGTGTCACGGGCAGGTCGCTCAGCCGCAGGAAGCCCGCCCTTGCAAAGACACTCTGCTCCACCCCCAGCAGCATCTGGCCGCAGTTGGAGCCGTTCAGCTCCGGCAGCTCCAGGCCGGTGGCGGTTTCATAGGCTCGGAAATCGCCGAAAATCAGCCGTCCCTTGCTCCGGCGTTCGATGGTGATGTCCCGGCCCTGCCAGTTCAGGTCGATGCGGCCGGACATGGGGGAGCCGGACCAGGGGGCGAAGCGCTCCTTGTCTGCCAGGCTGGACTTGGTGGACTTGGCACGGGTGTCAATGCCATAGAACATATGAGAGAGAAACGCACACCAGGTGCTTTTGCCCCATTCGTTGGGGGCCTGGAGGATATTGAGCCCCGGCTCCAGGGTCAGGGTTTGATGCTCCAGCTTGCCAAAGGTGGCGGTCATGGAATAAATTCTCACGGGAGCTGCACCTCCTGTCCGTCCAGAATTTGCCGGGAGATCCGGGCTGCCAGGCGAATGCGCTGGCGGAGCTTCTCGCTGTCGGTGTCCAGAGCATCGTGGAGGATCCTGAAATAGACCCCCTCCAGGCTGTCCTGCCCCACCAGGCTCCACAGATCCGGCTCCGGCAGGGTGCGGTCCCGCAGCTCCAGGTGCGGAACCTGGGGAAAGGCCTTGCCCAGAGCCTCCAAGTCCGGAGCCTGGGCATAGCCACGCAGGGTCAGGCGGTAGAAATCGGGGGTGTCCACCGGCGGCAGCAGGGCGGCCAGGGCTTCGGCGGCATCGTCGCCCACCTCCACATCCTCGTCAAAAAACCGGGGCAGGCCCAGGGAAACAAAGCGCAGGGCGGGCTCCTCGTCCAAGGTGACGATCAGCGCACCCTTTTCCCCGGTTTCGTCATAGCCATGGCCCATGGGGCAGCCCGGCCAGGCGCACAGGCCCTTGCCGGAACGGAAGCTGCCCGCCTTGTGGATATGCCCCAGGGCCAGATAGTCCAGGCCGGACAGGCGGAGCTGCTGGGCGGTCACGGGGCAGTAGGGGGAATTGGCCTGGGTGGCATCGCCATGGAGAACGCCGATCTGCCAGCGGGCGCTGCCCTGAACCTGGAAATCCTGCAGCAGCGGCGGGCAGTCCATGGCGGTATAGCCGGCGCCCCAGATCACGCAGTCCAGCTCCGGCAGGGCCACGCTTTCCAAGACCGGGCGGGTGAAAATATGTACATTTTCCGGCCAGACCTCCCGCAGATAGGGGGAGCCCGGGCCGCAGAAATCGTGGTTGCCGGGGGAAATGAACACCGGGACGGACAGCTCCGCCAGGGCGCTGTACACCGCCCGGTAGCTGGCCTGGGTGTAGGCCCCGTCGAACAGGTCGCCGCTGAGCAGCAGCAGCGCGCAGTTTTCCCGGCGGCACAGGGCGGCAATGCGGTCGGGAATTTGCAGCAGCTGTTCCCGCAGGCTCTCGGTGCCGGGGGACAGGGGGGCATCCAGGTGCCAGTCGGCACTGTGCAGGAGCTTCATGAAGATACACCGATCCTTTCTGTACGAATACAATGCCCGGTTTTGCTGTCCAGGGTGAACAGCACGGCCTCCAGCTTGGTAGGCCCGTCCGCCGTCTGGTAGCGGCTGGTGAGATCGCCCCGGAATTTGGCAATGGACAGCTCCGGCCGAATGCCCAGCACAGAGCGGGCGGGGCCGGTCATGCCCAGGTCGGTCACATAGCCGGTGCCCTTGGGCAAAATGCAGTTGTCGGCGGTGGGGACATGGGTGTGGGTGCCCCACAGGGCGCTGATGCGGCCGTCCAGCATATAGCCCATGGCCAGCTTTTCCGAGGTGGCCTCGGCGTGAAATTCCACCAGGCGAAGCGGGGTGTCGCAGGCTTTCAGCAGCTTTTCCACCATTAAAAAGGGATTGTCGGGGCCGTAGTCCATATTGCAGCGGCCGATGAGGTCAATCAGTGCGATCGGCCCGGCCTTGGTATCAAAAATGCCCATACCCCGGCCCGGCGCCTGGGGCGCATAATTTGCCGGGCGGAGAATGCGGCTGCTGTCGTCCAGGAACGGGACGATCTCCCGCTTGGCGAAGCTGTGGTTGCCCAGGGTGATCACATCGGCCCCGGCATCCAGAATGTCCCCGGCCTGCCGGGGGGTCAGGCCCAGCGCGCTGGCGTTTTCCCCGTTGACCACGGTGAAATCCGCCCGGTACTCCCGGCGCAGGGCGGGCAGGCTCCGGCGAATGCGCTCCATACCCGGCTCGCCCACCACATCGCCTACCGCTAAAATGTTCAATTCCATGGAAAGCCTCCTAACGGACGGATCGGGCATATTCCGAGGGCGTGATGCCGAATTTCTCCTTGAACTGCCTGGAAAAATGATGCACGGTGGAATATTGCAGGGCGGCGGCGATCTCCGTAAAGTTCATGCTGCCCTCCCGGATCATCTGCTTGCTCTCCTGGAGCTTGATCCGGCGAATGTACTCCCCGGGGGAGATCTGCAAATTCTTGTGGAACAGGGCGGTCAGATAGCTGGGGCTGACCCCCACCGCCTGGGCCACCAGCGGCACCGACAGCTTTTGCCGGATATGGGCGCTGATATACTGCTGGGAGCGCAAAATCAGGGCGTTTTCCGCATGGACGGAATTGGAGGGCTGGAGCCGCTCCGCCGACTGGCCCCCATAGCGCAAAATGGTAAGCAGCAGCAGGGTCAGCTGGCTGATGATGATATCCGTAGAGTATTCGTCGGCCCGCTCCCGCTCCCGCAGAAGCTGCTGGAGGATCCCCACGGCCTGCCGGGGAATTTGGCACTTGCGGTTTAGGAGCTGCTGCCAGCGGTCGCCTTCCAGGTCAAAGGTGACGGTGATAAAGCTGGCGCTCACATCCATGTCGGCGTACTGCACATGCCACTGATTGGGGCCGTAGATGGCCAGCTCCCCCTGCTGCAGCAGCAGGTCTTGCCCGTCAGCCACGGAATGCAGGCTGCCCTGATCCACATAGGTCAGCTCCAGCATGGGGTGGGCCTCGCCGGGAAAGAAGAAGCCCTTTTCTTTTTCCTGATAGAAAAAGGTGTAGATATTGGACACAAAAAGCTCCCTTTTCAGGCGGAAATCCTGAATTTTGTAAACTTCTCCCATATTTTCTAAAACGGCCTCGGATTTGAGGTAGGCGCTGGACGGCTCCCGGCGGAAGGTGGACAGGCAGAACTCCACCCCGGCCCCAAGGCACACGGGCTTGTCCAGGTAGAAGTGCTGCAAGGTCTGTTCCCCGGCCCGGCGGACGGACAGCACCGTCATGCCGCTGCCGCTAGAAAGCCACACCGGCCCGGCGGAGCGGCAAATGGGGGCGTTGTCGGCGGGCACGGGGCATTTTTCGCCCCTTGGCTCGCTGGGGCCGCGCTCCGGCAAAATGGTGCCGAACTGCTTGAAATTCATCTGATTTAGGTTTTGGACCATGGTCTGCGCCTCCCAATGCGAAAAAATAACGGAGCC
>CAYLHM010000067.1:0-6846 GCA_964383485.1 uncultured Oscillospiraceae bacterium | reverse complement strand
TTCTTCCGTTGTCCCAGTGCATTATTCCGAAGATAGAAGATGGGCGCTTTGGTGTACTCGATATTCGGGGCTGGGTGTATCAGAACCTCTGGATATAACAAAACCGCAAGGCTTTTGGCCTTGCGGTTTGCCGTTTTGGTGGACTTGAGGAGATTTGTTTGCATTTTTGCAACGCAAAATAGTGGTTGCCACCAGTTTGCGTTGCAAGGGCAGGTTAAGAAATCTCTTTCTCGTAAATATCGAGTTGATTCTCTGGTGACTGTTCATGAGTATTCATAAATCCCATAGCCTCCCAGAAGGGTTTTCCGGTCAACGGATCTGCAGTTAAATACATCCTTCTTGCGCCGTCTATTTGAAACAGGTTTTTCAAGCGGCAGAACATCGCCTTTCCATACCCTTTGCGGCGGTATTCTGGACGCACATAGAACTCCATAATGTAGCCATAGCCGGGTTTGATGAACCCGTTATGATTTTCATGGTCGACTTTTCCATAGAGAAAACCTAGTGTTTCTCCATCGACATAGCACAGTTCCAAATGGCGATCCGATGGGCCTTGCATTGCGATAATGCTGTTGATCCATTTGTGCTGAAATTGTTCCGGCATTGGATCGCTGTCGTGTTCATTCAACTCAGCAATGTAATCGAGCATCAACGATGCAAAGGTTTTGCAAAGTTCTTCGTTGTCAGCAGACAATTGGACATACTTGATTTGGGCTTTCATTTGCATTCCTCCAAGATATAATTCGGAGGGTTAGGAAGCGTGAACCCTCCACACACGATTCATCTTCATAAAAAACCACCCTTTCCTTTTCGGATTTGTAATTACCCTTTGCAGCGTAATTACAGAAAACCGGGTACCAGTCGTATCCAGATTGGTACCCGGTTTTGGTGGACTTGAGGAGATTCGAACTCCCGACCCCCACAATGCGAATGTGGTGCGCTCCCAGCTGCGCTACAAGCCCATGGAACTTATTTATTATATCGCTTCCTTTGGCGTTTGTCAAGAAAAAAATCCCGAATACCGGCGCATTCGGGATTTTCCAGATTTATTGCTCAGCAGGTTCGCCGCACAGGTATTGGAGCTTTTCCCCATAGTGGGCCTCGTAGACCTCTTTCCACTGCCGGGCGTTTTCCTCCATGAGCCAGCGGACATTTTCCATGCGGCTCAGCTCCTCCTTGGGATACACCGGCGTACCGATATAGATGGTGTACTCCTGCACCCAGAAGCCGTCGTCCCCCAGCACATCGCTGTCGTCCATGGTGATGAAAATGGGCAGCACCGGCACCAGGTTCCGTGTCGCCAAGGTAAAGGCTCCCTTTTTCAGGGGCTTGGGCTTGCGGTAGTTCCACCACATACTCTGCTCGGGATACACCAGCACCAGGTCCCCGTTTTGCAGCACCGTATTGGTGGCCCGTATAAATTCCTTCATGGTCTCCGCATTGGAGCTGAGGGGCAGGGTGTTGCAGTTGCGCATGAGCATTCCGTAGAAGCCGGGGAAGCTGGTATAGTTCCCCTCCCGAATGATCCGATAGAGCTTCCGCTTGCCCCGCTGGGTGGAGGCCTCGTAGGCCATCTGCATGGCGAAGCTGTCGAAGGCGTTGAAATGGTTGCAGGTGATGATGGCGCCGCTGTGCAGGCTGTTGTAATGCTCGATGCCCACAATATCCTTGACGATCATGCGCTTTTCCTTCAGCATATATTTCAAAAAAGGCCGGGCGATGGAAAAGGTCATGCGGGCTTTCAGCCGGCTGGACAGGCGCTGGCGCAGGTAATCCACCTCGTCTGGCATCAGCTCCCGCCCCGGCGGGTCCTCCTCCACATCCTTGTCGAAAATGCCCTGGCTCTCCAGGTCGGCGATCCTTTGCAGTACCCGGATCCGATCCGCGCTTTTCAGCTTCCCGGCATTTTTCAGCTTGAGATAGTTGTCCGGCCGCTGGGTTTCCCGCTGGGCGGTTTCCGCCAGGCGGTGGCCGCAATAGGCATCCCGCTGGCGCTGCTCCTGGGTATAGCTGGCCAGCTCCCGGCGCAGATCGTCATACACCGGGGTTTTGGCGGCGTATTCCCAGAAGATCTCCTGATAGCGGCAGTCTGCGTAATGCCAGGGCTTGGCCGACATATTATAGTGGACGATATACGCCTGCCGGATATCATAGGGAATTTCCCCAACGATCAGCGTGTTCCACCGCTGATCCAGCCACAGCACCCGATCCTTGCAGATCAGGTTCAGATAGTCCTCGTCCTGGGTCACTACGAAGTGGTACATATACAGCAGGTCGATAAACTGGGCCAGCACCGCCTCCTGCCGGAACGCCTGGCAGTTGATGAGCAGGAGGCCGGCATTGAACATTTGATTGCGGTCGATGCCCAGCACCTCCTCGGCGTAGGTGCCGTAGACATCCATCTGCACAAACACCTGATCCTGGGCGGCACCCACCAGGTTTTGCCCCAGCTCCTGGTCGTAGAGCTTGGAGATGTCCCCCAGCACCACGGTGTCGCTGTCGATATAGATCCCTTTGCTGTATTCCGGGAACATTTCCGAAATAAACAAGCGGTAATAGGTGGTCATGGAATAATAGTCCCGCAGGGGCAGCTTGTGGGCGATGGAGCGGGTGTATTCCGTCACATCCACAAAGCGGATCGCAAACTGCTCATTGGCAAGGGCCTGCATATTCTCCCGGATCTCCGGGGATATATTGGTGTTCAGCACATGGATCACATACTGCCGCTCTTTGTCGGCGTGTTCGATCATGGAGCTCATGGAAACCAGGGCGTATTTTGCAAAATTGTCGTCACAGGCATAGAAAATTGGAACAAGGGGTTTATTCATATGAGGTTGCTCCTTCGTCAAGGTTCTTTTTCAGCTCCTGATATTCGCTTAGAATATCGTCAAATTGGTGGTAGCCGAAAATCCGATGTACCTGCTCCACCTGCCACTGCTTCACATTTTCCGTGTGGGGGTAGGGCAGGTAAAACAGGCGCTTGGAAAAATGCCGCACCACGGTGTGGTCATGGAGAAATTTCTGGTCGTTGAAGCGCTGGGGCAGCATTTTCTTCCGGGTGGTGCTGCGGTACAAGGCGCTCTGGTCGGCAAACACCAGCTTCTTCTCCCGCAGGAGCTGCCTGGCCCTGGGGAAAATGCCGGTAGAGCGCATTTTTTCCATGTTGAGCAGCAGCACGCCGGCGTTGATGTAGTTGGGATTGAGGAGATATTTGCCATAGTGATCCCTGGCGGCGGCGTATTCATAGCCGGAGATATCCGTGTCGTACAGCAGCCGGATATCCCGGTTGAACAGGATGTCGGCATCCAGGTACAGCAGCTTGTCCGGCATTCCCTCCACCAGATCCGCCAGCAGGCGCAGGAGGGTATAGGGCGAGCAGTAGGCGCTTTCGTTGGGGCAGCCCCCCAGCTCCCGCTCATACAGCTCCGTCACATCCACCCGGATCACCGTATTTTCCGGGTTATAGCGCCGGGCCACCTGCTGCAAAAAATCCGCCTGCTCCTGGGTGATGGCACGGTACGCCGGCTTGAGCCGGGTCAGGGTCATGGTGAACACATAGATGCGCAGAGGCTCTGCTGTGCTGCTGCGCTTCATAATGGACAGCATACAGGTCAGCACGCCGTCCAGCACCCGGTCGTTTCCTGCAAATAAAATATTGATCATAAAATCCTCTCCGCTCTGCCGCAGACGATGTATTCAGAGCTTCCTTACATCTAGGATACCCCGATCCGGCCGCCAGGGCAAGCTACTTCCGCATTTGCCTGCTCTACTTGCAGGGGAGGCGCATTCTACTCCCCGTGGGCCTCTTTCTTCACATAGTGGATCCGCTCTACCGTGTTCAGCTCTGCCCGGCTGCACATGGCGGCATAGGCCCAGTCCCGCAGCGCCCGCCGCCGCTGAATGGGGCGAACCGCCATATCGGGGTAGCACGGCCCGTCGATATAGGTCACGATTTTGGGGCGGCGGGAAAATTTCCGCTTCTGATAGGTGTTGGTCAGGCAGAAGATGGGCACATTTTCCTGCACCGGGTAGCGGAACGAGGCATCCTGAAAGGGGCGGATCCCGGTGTAGTAGGGCCAGATATGGGCCTCCGGGTAGATCATCACGCAGTGCTGGTCCGCCAGCTCCCGGTGAATGGCCTGGGTAAAGTGGGCCGCCGCCTTCTGATCGTCCGGCAGGGGCAGCGCACCCAGGTAGGGGGTGATCCGGCCCAGGAGCTTCATGGACACATTGTTGGCGTGGACGATCACGGAAACCTTTTTGGGCATACAGGCCATGGTTGGAATGAGGGCGTCGCATACCGGGTGGGTGTGGTTGCCATAGATCACATAGCCGCTGCCCTTCAGCGCCCGGAGCTTTTCCCGCCCCACGATTTTGTGGTGAAAGCACAGCTTCATGCCCAGCCAGGCCAGGGGGATCGCCACGATGCGGTACCAGAAAATATGCAGCAGCTTCTGCCCCAGGCTGTCCCGGATATAGGGATAAGTCCCGTCGATCCGCCGGGGGGTGATGCTGTCGCCGGAAAATTCATCGTTCAGCTCGTCGGAATAATAGATCACCCGCTGCTTCATAGGGCCGCCGCCTTCCCAACCAGCTCCCGGTTGAGAGCCGCAAACATTTTGTCGCACATTTCCGCCATTTCCTCCACGCTCTCCCGTGCGCCGCAGAGGATCCATCGGCTGACAATGGCATTCATGGCGCTGTCGTAGGCCAAAATGCGGTATTCCCCGCCCTCGGCCGGGGTCAGATAGTTCCGCACGGAAAAGCCCAGCCACACACTGCGCCTGGCATTCAGGGAGGACAGCAGCAGGCCAATGGTGCGGGCCTCCTTCTGCACCGCCTCAAAAAAACGGCAGTACCAGCTATGGGTCAGCCCCTCGGCCCCCACACGGGGGACGGCGGCGTTGATCCGCTGGGTAAGCTCCTGAAAGATACTGCGCAGCAGCTCCTGCATAGAGCGGAAATTTCGGTAGTAGGCCTGACGGGAGACACCGGCCAGCCGGGTCAGCTCGGTGATTTGAATGTCTCCGATCTGCTTGCGCTGCATCAGCTCCAGCATGGCCGCCTGCAGGCGCTGCCGGGTCTGCCGGCTGCATTCTTCGTTGCCCAGGCGGGGCAGGGAAAGTTCCATAGTGTCCTCCTTTGCGCTGCGGCATTACATCTGTAACATCCAAGGGATTATACCACAGCCCGCCCGCTTTTGTCAACCGTATCCGCTCCACAAAAAACCCGGCAGGCTGCGGCGCTGTGAAATTCCCTCTTGCCATTCTCCTGCGTTTAGAATATAATAAAAACGCAAAATTTACCACCGCTTCTGAATGATCGGAGGAATTTATGACACACGCAGAATACCTGGCGCAGATCGAAAGCGTCATTGCAAAGGGGCGCTATAAGGACAACTGGCAGTCCCTGTCCGGCCACAAAACGCCGGATTGGTACTACCGGGGCAAATTCGGCATTTTCATTCACTGGGGCATTTACAGCGTGCCCGCTTACGGCAACGAGTGGTATTCCAGGGCCATGTACGACCCGTCCTGCCCGGAGTTTGCCCACCATGTTCAAACATACGGCAAGCAAAAGGACTTCGGTTATAAGGATTTTATCCCCATGTTCAAGGGGGAAAAGTTCAACGCCGATGCCTGGGCCGAGCTGTTCCGGCTTGCCGGCGCGCGGTTCGTCATGCCTGTTTGCGAGCATCACGACGGCTTTGCCATGTACGGCACCGCCTTCAACCGCTGGAACGCCAAGGAAATGGGCCCGTGCAGAGATGTGATCCAGGAGATCAGAGCCGCCTGCGAACGCCGGGGACTGACCTTTTGCGCTTCCACCCACCGGGCGGAGCATTTCTTCTTTATGAACATGGGCCGGGCCATTGACAGCGATGTCCTGGACGAGCGGTATCGGGATTTTTACGGCCCCGCCTACTATTGCCCGGAGCTGGCCGGAAGCGCCATGAACGCCACCACCGCCGACACCTTTTCCGTGCCGCCAACGGAAGCCTGGCTGGAGGATTGGCTGGTCCGCACCTGCGAGCTGATCGACCTGCACCGGCCCAAGCTCCTGTATTTTGACTGGTGGATCCACAACCGGGCCTTTAAGCCCTATCTGAAAAAGCTGTGCGCCTACTACTATAACCGGGCGGAGGAATGGAATGCAGAGGTGAGCATCAACTATAAGCACGAGGCTTTCCCGCCCGGCGTGGCGACCTTTGATGTGGAGCGCGGCGCCCTGACCGGGATTTCCCCGGTTCCCTGGCAGACCGACACGGCCATCGGCAAGCGATCCTGGGGTTACCGGGCCGACAACGAGTATAAAAGCGCCCGGAAGATCATTTGCGACCTGGTGGACATCGTCAGTAAAAACGGCATGATGCTCCTGAACATCGGGCCGAGATCCGACGGCACCATCACCGACGAGGAAACAAAGGTGCTGCTGGACATGGGCCAATGGCTCCGGGTCAACGGCGAGGGAATATACGGGACCAGACCGTGGAAGCGGTTTGGCGAGGGCACCGTCAACAACGAGGGCGGCTTTTTCATGGATAACGAGGAAAAAGCGTACACGGAGCAGGACTTTCGGTTCACCTACAAAAACTGCTGCCTGTATGCGTTCCAGATGCGGCCAAAGGGGCGGGTCATTCGGATCCGGTCCCTGGCGCAAACCGGCCGCCACGATTTTCTGGTGGGCGATGTGTCCGTCCTGGACGGCCGGAAGATCGAAAGCATTCAAAGAACGGGTCAGGACTTGACCGTCACCCTTGCCGAAGCCCCGCAATCCGACCTTCCCCTTTGCCTGAAGATCCAGATCGAGTAAAGACCCTTTATTGGGGCGCACCGATCCCGGGCA
>CAYLHM010000066.1:5706-6939 GCA_964383485.1 uncultured Oscillospiraceae bacterium | reverse complement strand
AGCCTTGGGGGTATCGGAGCCGTCTACGGACAGATAAGCGCCGGAGGAAACCGCTGCGAAAGCGTTCGCCAGGCCGCTGCCCTGCTGGCGGGGAGAATAATACAGCGAATCGTCATATTGCAGCGGGGCAGCCGTACTCATCAGCAATGCGCTGACAAAGCTATGCAGCTCTGTGCCGCTGAGGCCGTAGGTTTCCTTGACATATTGCAGCACCAGGGCGGAAATGCCAGCCACATTGGGAGCTGCCATGGAAGTGCCGCTCATCAAGTCGTAGCCGCCGCCATCCACAGTGGAATAGATGTTGCCGCCGGGGGCGGTGATGTCCGGCGTCAGGGACAGATCCGGGGAAACGCCCCAGGAGGAGAAGTCGCTCATCTGATAGGCCAACTCGTTGGGAATGATTGTTGCTTCCTTGCCGACGATTACGGTCAGCGCCGGGTTTTCCTCCAGTGCGGCAAGGATAAATGCACCGGCCTCCTGGGAAATGCTGGCGCAGGGAATGGTGGCCTCGCAGTCGGTCAAATCCATGCCAAATTCGCCGCTGACATTGTTGTAGACCAAGCAGGCGATCGCCCCTGCACCCTCGGCGTATGTGCATTTGTCGATAAAGGTGATGGAGCCACGCTGAACAAGAGCAATTTTGCCCGTAACATCCAGGCCCTCATAATCGCTTTCCTCGCCGTAGCCGGGCACGGCCACCACCTGCAGCTCCTTACCGGCCAGGGTACTCAGCGGGTCGTTTGCGCCATTGCTGCCGTCATTATAGATGAAGTTACTGCCGTTAACGGTGATGTAGCTGTCAGAGGGATAGGCAAGATTTTCCACGCTGGCAACTGACAAAGCGTTGGTATAGGTGGCGGGGCTGGCGATGGTAGCGTTGTCCACATTTACCGTCAGGTTCTCATCGGTCCCCCAGGCGTTGCTAAGGCCTGCGGTGTAGGCATTGCCTGCGGCAACCGACAAAATAGTGCCGGTGGCGGACACTTTCGCATAAGCCGCATCAATGATCGAGTCTCCTGAGCTGCTGAAGCCGGAGCTGCTGCCCAGGCTCATGTTGATCACATCCGCACCCAGAAGCAGGGCATCCTCCAGCGCCGCCAAAATGTCCTCTTCATAGGCGCCGCCGTTTTTACCGAAGACCTTCATCACATAAAGCTGCGCATCGGGGGCCACACCCACCACATCGCTGCCTTCCACCTTGTTGGCGGCGGCAATGCCGGCCACATGGGTGCC
>CAYLHM010000066.1:0-5606 GCA_964383485.1 uncultured Oscillospiraceae bacterium | reverse complement strand
CAAAATTGGGATGATCCGAGTCGATACCGGTGTCAATAATGGCAATTTTGATGCCGGCGCCGGTATAGCCCTCTGCCCAGGTGGTTTCTCTGCCGATCATCACGCCATCACTGATGGTCAGAGGATCGTAGCTCTCCTGAGTGCTGTCCGTCTCGCAGGGGTAGTACACCTGCTGCCGGACGACCTGCTTTACACCGTCCAGCGCCTCGATTGCGGCAATGCTGCCGTAGGGAACCGTGGCGGCCACGGCGTTGAGCAGCCAGGTATAGGTGTAGCTGACTTGCAGGCTCTCCCCGTCCAGGATGGTGTCCTCAATCTCGGACACAACATTCGTCTGGGCCTGCGCCAGCTCCTCCATCTTCTCCTGGGTTTCCTCATCCAGGACGGCAGAGCTGTCTGCTTCGATCACGGAGTCGCCCTCCATCACGATGATGACGGGAACCTCCTCGTTGGCATCCAGAATTTCCTGATCCAGAACGGTGCCGGAGCTTCCGTCGTTCTGAAACAGATCTGCACTGAAGCCGGTGAGCTTTTCAATGTCCAGAACCTGGGAGCTGAGGCCCGTACCGTTGGCGTGTGCCGCAGGCAGTACCAGGGACAGTACCATACATACAGACAAAATCAGAGAAAGCAAACGCTTCGTTTTCATTTCTTCGCCCTCCTTTTGCGTGCGAACACCAAAACAATGACTGCGGCAGCTGCGCAGACCATCAATACCGCCACCGGCCAGAGCTGGGAGCTGTCGCCTTCCTTGGGATTGTTGGTGGAGGGGGCCTCGGTAGATGCGGGAGGCGTTGTGGGTTCAGATGACTCGGAGGGGGTAGAAGCCCCGTTATCCGCCACGGACACCTCGTTGCCCTCACTGTCTGTGGCACTGCCGCTCAGAGATGCAGCGCCGCTGCTGTAGCTGCCGCTGAACTGTACCTGAATGAGGGTCAGGCCGCTTGCGTCTGCCTCATATTCGCCGGGCGCGACCCAGCTGATGCGCACAATGCCGGCTTCATCGGCGTTGACGGCGTACATGGCCACATAGTCGCCGTTTACCTCAACGCCCTCATAGTGGAGCTTGGAGCTGTCGTAATGCACCTCCAGCAGGCCATCCACCACCGTGGTGTCGGTGATGATCTGCGCAACCGCACCGTTGGTGGCCTCCTCCATTGTGATCCATATGGATCCGGTGCCTTCTGCCAAGGCTGGTACTGCCAGCATGATACAAAGCAGCATCGCCACAAGCAGAAAGGCCGATTTTTTGACTGTTTTCATTGGTCTCCTCCTTCAAACTGTGCTGTGCTGTCCGATCGCGGACAATGCACGAATTTTCCCTCGCAGCCTTTTCGGCGGCGGAGTGACTGCGGGCGGCAGAAAGTCATTTGCCGCCGCAGACTGAAAATATGTTAATATTCTAGCATGTCCGTAAAATGAAGTCAAGTGTTTTTTACAAGCGTAAACATATTTTTTCCAGCTCCAGAGTATGCTGCTCCTGTGTCCTCTGCTGCAGCGGATTAAAATTGAGGTGGGATGCCCTGTGTGGAAATGCTTGCTTTTCCCGCATTTTTCTGATATACTGGCGGCAGAAAATCCATTGGAGGTACACCGCATGAAGAAAACAGCCGCTTTATTTCTGGCCGCTGTGCTGGTACTGCAGCTTGCCGCCTGCGGGCCGAACGCCGAGAACACCATCACTGTTCTCACTCCTGGGGACATTCTGGAGCTGCACACCACCGAGCAGGCCCAGTATTTAGAGGATGCCGTAGAATCCATCGACACCTACGCCACCGGCCGGGTATCCAGGGACGAGCCTGCGCCCATGACCGTGGAATGGTCCGGGCCGGACGGCTCCTACACCCTGAAGCTCCAGGAGGACGGCTCCGGCGAATGGACAACCTTCACCACCGATCAAAAGACCTTTTCCGCCGAGGGCCTGGGCCTGAAAACCAACACGGCCTACACCCTGGTGATTTCTACGGGCGACCTGGAAACCACCCACCACTTCCGCACCTGCTCCCACGGCCCCCGGAACCTGTCTGTGGACAAGGTGGACAATGTGCGGGATCTGGGCGGCTGGGCGACTGCCGACGGCGGCTGTGTCCGGCAGGGCATGGTCTATCGGGGCGGCCGCCTGAACCAGAATACGCTCAGCTCGGACGGCTCCGTGAATGTCAAAATCTCCGAAAAGGGCATCACCTACATGACCGAAACCCTGGGCATTCGGACGGAGATCGACCTGCGGGATCTCAGCGACAACGGCTATGACCCCAATGCAGAGCCGGTGTCCGTGCTGGGCTCCCAGGTGCGCTATATCGCCTGCCCCATGAAAAATGAGGCGCCGGACTTCAATCCCGCCGACCCCGCCAACTTCGACTCCCTGCGCAGCTGCCTGGAGGTCTTTGCCGATCCCGAAGCCTACCCCATCTACTTCCACTGCTCCGTGGGCACCGACCGGACGGGCTATGTGGCCTACCTGGTCAACGGCCTGCTGGGTGTATCCAAGGAGGACCTGCTGCGGGACTATCTGTTCTCCAACTTTGCCTCCATCGGCGGCAGCCGAGCGCTGGCGGACATCGAAGAGCAATACATCGCTCCGATCGATGCCATGCCCGGCGACACCCTCTCCGCCAAAATCCACACCTACCTGACAGACACCGTCGGCGTGTCCGAGGAGACCCTCACCGCTATTGTGAACAACCTGGCCGGCTGAAGAAGCGCCAAGTACTTCTTAAAAGAAAACCCATGGGAGCGGCTTTCCCATGGGTTTTGCTTTATTTTGCGGGTGCGCTGTTTATGCCGGGCACCGGCAGAGGCCGCTCTGGATCCAGCACCTCGCCGGCATCAAACAGGTCGGCGAGCTTGTCGGGGTAGTGGTACATCCGATAGCCGTCCAGATTGCGGCGGGAACCCCGGTAGTAGGTGTCGCCGATCTGTGTCCAGGCAACCTTGGAGTCCACATTGAAAAAGTAGCGGAAGCCGTCCTCATACAAAGCTGTAAACTTCTCGTTGTCCTGGGTGTACATATGGTAGCTGTTGATATCCGAGCCATAGGGGAACAGCAGAATATCGGTTTCGCCCACAATGCTGCCCACGGTGTCTAGCCACTTGTCGGAGTCCTGCGCCACCTTCTCGGCGGTGATTTCGCCGTAGGCCGGGTGGCCGTAGGAGTGACTGGCGATGATCCAGCCATGCTCACGCAGGCACTGCGCCACGGCCTTGGCCTGCGCCACCTCCTCCTGATAGGCTTCGGTTCCCAGGGCCGTTTCATAGGAGGGCTTGGTGCGGTAGCCGAACACGCCCTCGTAGCCGGTGACACCCAGAATAGCACGGGCGCCGTGGTAGGAAAAGTCGGGGTGCTCCTGGATAAAGCGCTCCAGTATGGGCACCAGGTCGTAGTCGCCGTAGAGGATCTGCCCGCTGGCATCCATATATTCGCAGGTGGGGTAGCCGTCCTCACCGATGACAATGCGGGAGGCAAAGCCATCGCCGTTGGTATCGGCAAAAACCGGGGTTTCGTCTTTACCGCTGCCGGTACCGATCATGTAGCTGTAATAATTCACATCGTCCTGGCTCATCAGGAAAGGCGTCTTGCCCTCCGGCAGCAGGATCTCGCCGTATTCAAAGTGGGCGCCGTTGGCATCCTGCACCTCGTAGGCAATGTCGTAGGGGGAAACCAGCACATAGCCTCGCTCGTACATACTTTCCAATATCTTCTCAAATTCGTAAATGGTGGTCATGTACAGGTTGTAGCCGTTTTGATCTTCGTCACCGTCGAAGGCCCGGGACGGATCCACGATCAGGGAGTGGAAGAAAACATGGGTGATGTTGTCCATATCCTCGTAGGGCACCAGCTGATCGTTGGCCTGGGTGTAGGCTTCGATCTTGTCGGTGATCGCTTCCTGCTTTTCGTACTCCGGGACGGATTGCAGCAGGGCAATGGCGCCCTGATAATCGTAGGTCATGGCTTTCCCCTCTGCCTGGGCAATCAGCGCATCGATCTCGGCGGCGGACAGGGCGGATTTCGGCTCAGTGGTTGCCGGCGGCGTTTCCGGTACCGGCTCTGTGGGCTGGCTGGTCTGCACCATGGAGCCAATGGTTCCCACGGTGAAGGCGACCGCCACCACGCAGACTGCTGCAAGCAGCACCAGCATGGCCGAGGGTGCATAGCGGCGGAGCAGGCGGCCCCGTTTGGAGCGGCGCTTCGGCGGGTCATTCCGTTCAGACATTTGGTATCAACTCCTCACGCTTTTTTCCTATTATACGACCTTTCCGGAGTAATTTCAATCTTTTTTTCATTCGCTCCCGAAAAATCTGAAAAAGTACATTGACTACCGGAAAAAAATCTGTTAATATTATTAAAATATCGAAAGAGGAGCGGTTAGCAATCATGAAAAAAAGTGTACTCCGGGCATACGCCCGTCTTATCGCCCGCTGCGGTGTCAATGTTCAAAAGGGCCAGGAGGTTTTGATCTACGCCGACCTGGATCAGCCGGAATTTGTGCATATGGTGATGGAGGAATGCTACAAGGCCAAGGCCAAAAAAGTCCTTGTCCATTGGAGCTATGCACCCATGACCAAGACCCAGGTGCGCCATGAATCCGTGCGCACCATGGGCGCTGTGGAGGAATGGGAAAAGGCCCGCCAGCAGCACTACTGCGATGTGATCCCCTGCCGGATCCATCTGGTGAGCGAGGATCCCGATGGCCTCAAAGGCGTGAACACCGAAAAGATGGCCAAAGCCCGGCGGCTGCGCTATCCCATTCTGAAGCCCTATTCCGACCAGCGGGAAAACAAGGAGCAGTGGTGCATTGCCGCCGTTCCCGGCGTGGCCTGGGCGAAAAAGGTTTTCCCCGGCCTGAGCAAAAATCAGGCGGTGGAGAAGCTCTGGGAGGAGATTTTGCGCACCTCCCGGGTGTCTGACGATCCCATCCGGGCCTGGGAGGAGCATAACGCCGATTTACAGGCCCGCTGCGACTACCTCAACGGCCTGGGCATTCGCTCCCTGCACTACACCGCCGACAACGGCACCGACCTCACCGTGGGCATGATCCCCCAGGCACGGTTCTGCGGCGGCGGGGAGCAGAGCCTGCAGGGCATCTACTTCAACCCCAACATTCCCACCGAGGAGTGCTTCATTTCCCCCATGCGCGGTCAGGCCGAGGGCATTGTCTACGCCACCAAGCCCCTGAGCTACGAAGGCCAGCTCATCGAGAATTTCTCCGTGCGCTTTGAGCAGGGCAAGGCGGTGGAGGTCCACGCCGAAAAGGGGGAGGAGCTGCTGAAAACCATGATTTCCATGGACGAGGGCGCCGCCTATCTGGGCGAGTGCGCACTGGTGCCCCAGGCCAGCCCCATTGCCGAAAGCGGCCTGCTGTTCTACAACACCCTGTTTGACGAGAATGCCGCCTGCCACCTGGCCCTGGGCATGGGCTTTGCCGATACCATCGAGGACTTCCACCACAAGACCCTGGAGGAGTGCCGGGCCCTGGGCGTGAACGATTCCATGATCCACGAGGATTTCATGATCGGCTGCGACAGCATGAGCATTGATGCCACCCTGGCCGACGGCTCCGTGGTGCCCATCTTCCGCAAAGGAAATTGGGCATTCTGAGCAGCAT
>CAYLHM010000065.1:0-6965 GCA_964383485.1 uncultured Oscillospiraceae bacterium | reverse complement strand
TTAGTTTTTCTTCCTGAAAAGAGCCGCTTTCACAACACCTTTCGGGTCTTTTACGAGAAGAATGACCAGCCAAATGATCAGGCCGAGCGCAACGACAGACAGCCCAAGATAGAAGTCGTTGAGCATCTCCGCAGGTGCGGGGGTGAAATAATCGGCCTGAATTTCGGCATACTCGAATATTGCATCCACAAGCCACATGAGGGAAGCACCCCAATACAACCAGCAAAGGATGCCGACCTTCATCTCGTTCTTCGGTGCATTTTTGTACCAAATAACCGTGCAGATGACAGCGGCAAAAACCGTGGTAAGTAATGTCATGCCCGAACCCTCCTTATTTTTGGGCGGGCAGCGCTTTCAAAGCCCTCTTTTCCATGACCGATGAAACGGCAACCATACCGAGCCAAACAGCCGTGACCAGCGCCGCCATTGCGACACCGGCAGTTGCCATCTCGTGCAGCATTTCAGCGGCATCGGCAGGATCGCCTGCCGCCGTAAGGAACGGGAACCACGGTGTCACCTCACCGTGCCATACATGCTCAAATGCCAGCAGTGCAGAACCGCCCCAAAGGAGATTGTTGAGCCATTTCAGCTTGCTGGAGAAGGGAATTTTCTCCGCCGCTTCGAGATCCGCACCGTCAAGCTGCACTTCTACCGTTTCGGGGGCTTTCTCTTTGGACTCCATCGTTTTTGTAACGATCGTTGTGATGACCGCTTCAGCAGCCGGAACCAGAAAACATGCCATTGTTTTGTCCTCCTAAAAAATAAATTGTATAAGTCGTGTGTCTAAAATAAAAAGGCACACATTGTTCCTCTTCTGAGAAAAACGCATACCTTCATAGTACACATATAAAAAGCCGGAAATACAGGGAAGCTCTGAGAAAAACGGCAGGCGATTTCTTCGGAGGTTCCATAGGAGGGTGAAGCACTTCTGCGCTTCTGAACCGGCTTCATGCCGATCTCAAATCCTATTATACAACCGTTTTTCTGTTTGTCAAGATTGCTTAGCCGTTAGCCTGTAATTTTTTTATTTCCTCGACAGCATTTTGAATGAGGGCGCCGGTACTGAAATCCGAAATGCCGACGATGATATTATCGCAGCGATTAAACGGAATTAGAATGCGCTTTGCATTGCTCTGCGCAACCGCAAGAGCCATTTTCGGTGTGATCTCACCCAAAAGAGAATCTGCGATGACCATGCCGATTGGCCCCACAATGATATCCGCCCTGCGGCATCCGACGATAACGGAGTTTTCGCCTGTTGCCGCTTCATCAGCCCCGGCCTTTAGCATCGCTGTGGTTGCAGCAGTATTGGTACCCACTGCAAGGATGGAAGCGGTAGGAATATTCTGTTTAATGGCCGTGACAAGCTGTTTCCCGATGCCGCCGCCCTGGGCATCCATTACCAATATCGTCATATGTAACCCTTCCCTGCTAAATTTTTTGGAGGCGCCCCGTCCTTTCAGCGGTCAAAGCCCGCCGGGGACGCCTCAGGCAATTTGATCGGAGCGTTCCTAATCCTGCAACTTCGGTTTGGTTTTGCCCGCCACTTCCAGCTCCAGGGGCTTGATGCGCAGGCGGTAGATCCGGGCGTAGAACAGCAGGGTCACCACCAGGCTGACGAACTCCGCAATGGGGAAAGCCCACCACACATTGGTCACCTCGCCGGTCAGGCTCAGCAGATAGGCCGCCGGGAGCAGCACGATGAGCTGGCGGCACAGGGAGGTGATGGTGGAGTAGCTGCCGTTGCCCAGCGCCTGGAAGCTGGCGCCCAGGGCAATGCCGATGGCCGCCACGGGGAAGTGCAGGCTGATGATCCGGAGCGCCTTGCGGCCCACCCGCAAAAATTCATCGCTGGGATTAAACAGGCCCAAAAGCTGATCCGGGAAGACCTGGAAGCACAGCAGGCCCAGGATCATCACCCCCAGAGCGCCCATACAGGCACATTTCAGGGTGGCGGTGATGCGCCGGGGCTTTTTGGCGCCGTAATTATAGGCGGCAATGGAGATGGTGGCGTTGTTAATTCCGAAAACCGGCATGAAGAAGAAGCTCTGCAGCTTATAGTAGATGCCAAACACGCCGGTGGCGGTCTCGCTGAAGCCCTGCAAAATCTGGTTCATGGAGAAATTCATCACGGCGCCGATGCAGTTCATCACCACCGAGGGAATGCCCACCGTGCAGATCTCTTTCAGGGTGGAGGCCCTGGGCCGGAGATATTTCAGGCCGAACTGCACATCGGGATTGAAGCGCAGGTTGAACAGGATCGCCAGGATACCGGCCACCCACTGGCCGATCACCGTGGCGATGGCCGCACCGGCGATGCCCATGGGGGCCAGGCCGATGGCCTCATTGCCGAAAATGAACAGCGGGTCTAAAATAATGTTCAAAAGGGCGCCGGTTCCCTGGGTGTACAGGGTGTATTTTGTCCGGCCGGAGGCCTGGAGCAGTCGCTCGCCCAGCACCTCGATGAAAATGCCCAGGGTGCATACGCAGCAGATGGTGGTGTAGGCCACGCCGCCCTCCACGGTTTCCGGGACACTGGACTGAATGGTATAGTAGGTGCGAGTGCAGAAAATGCCGAACAGCATGACCAGCACGGTGGCGCACAGGGCCAGGAAGATGCCGTTGCCGGCGGCACGGTTGGCCGCTTCCGGATCCTGGCGACCCAGGGAACGGCTCATGAGGGAATTGACACCCACGCCGATGCCGATGGCCAGGCCGATCTGCACATTCTGCACCGGGAAGGCCAGGGACAGGGCGGTCACGGCGCTGTCGGAGGTTTCGGAAATACGGGAGACATACACGCTGTCCACCACATTGTAAAAGGCCTGCACCAGCATGGCCATGATCATGGGCAGGGCCATAGAAAACAGCAGCCTGCCAATGGGCTGTGTGCCCATTTTATTTTCAGATAAGCGGGACATGGGAACTCCTTTCAAAATTCATCTCTTGGAAAATACCGAAATCTTTTCTCAGAGCATTTCGGGAGAACTGCTTCGGGATCCCAGGCGGCGCGCCCCATCAGGGGGGGACGCAATGGGGTGCGGTTTTGAGGATTTCATTCCTCTGACAAAATATCGTCCAGAGTTTTTCCGGTGGAATAATAGAACACATTGTCCCTGGAGGGCTCCAGGCCGCTGATCAGGCCACGCTCGGCATAGACCCCATAGCTGCGGAACAAAATAGGACACAGGTGGGCATCCTCCATGACCATCTGGTGCAGGTTGTAGAAGTTGCCGCTGTTGGCCAGGGCCTCCTTGGCGATGGCCGACAGGGAGCTGTTGGCCAGGCCGCCCCGGCTCAGGCTGCCGCCCTGGCTGAAGAAGGCGGACAGGTCCATATTCGGCGACAGCTTGGTCTGCCCCAGGTACAGGTCGTAGCTGCCATAGATGATCTTTTCCGTGTATTTTTCCCCGGAAAGCTCCACTACCGTCACCTTCAGGCCGCCGGCTTGGATCATCTCGGCAATGGCCCGGCCGGCACGCAGGCGCAGGGCATCGTCGGCATTCAGCACCAGCGTGATCTCCTTGCCCTGAAAGCCCGCCTCCTCCACCGCCTCGGCGAAGGTGCTAAGGCTGTAGCCGTAGCGGGCGGCAAGGGCGGCATTGTACCAGGGGCTTTGAGGGGAAGCGGGGAGCGTGGCGCTCCGGGCGAAGCCGTTGTAGTATTCCGCCGCCAAGCTGTCCCGGTCGATGGCGTGGGTCAGGGCCCGGCGCACGGTGTCATTGGAAAACACCTCGCTGGACTGGTGGCACACCAGATACAGAAACAGGCCGTTTTCGCTGTCCCAAATCTCATAGTCCCCGTGATAGTCGGCATAGGAGGCCACGCAGGGGTCGGTGCAGACCAGGCCCACATCGCCCAGCTCAAACTGGTCCCGGATATCGTTCACACCCTCGGCAGCCGCCAGCGGGATATAGCTCGCCGTGACCGCCAGCTCCGCACTGCACCACCAGGAGCTGATCCGCCGCAGGCGGCGGCCGCTGATGGAGTCCTCCATGGCATAGGGGCCGGTGCCCAGCGGCTCTTCGTCCCCCACCTGGGAGGCCTTGACAATGGGGATATCCAGCAGCAGGGGCAGATTTTCAAAGGCGGTGTCCAGCTCGACCACCACGCCCTGCCCCACGACGGAAATGGACTGCACATGCTGGAAGCGCCCGGCGTAATAGCCCTCCGCCTTGGCGGCATTCAGGCTGGCGGCCACATCCTCGGCGGTGAGGGCGGTGCCGTCGGAAAACCGGGCGCCGGTGTCCGGGTAGAAAATATAAGTACACATATCCGTGGACACGCTGTACTTCTGGCACAGCACCGGCTCGACCTGGTAGTCCCGGTCCACGCTGAACAGGCCCTGGTACAGCAGAGAGAACAGCACCCGGTTGGTAAAATCCCCGCACTTGTAGGGGTTCAGGGAGCGGTCGGCATAGTAGCACAGGGTCAGGGCCTGCTCCGCCGGGGACTGGGCAGGCTGGGTGTCGCCGCTGCCGTCGTCCAGCGCATCGCCGGTGGGGACATAGGGGCCGTCCTGCTGATCACAGCCGGAAAAAATGCCGCAAATCAGGAGGAGGCACAGGAATATTGAAAAAATTCGTTTCATAAAGCTCTTCCTTTGCACACAATGATGGCGCCCTGGCAGCCGCGCAGGCCACGGGTATAGCGGTGGGACCAGTAGCGGTTCGGCCGGCACATGGTGCAGTCCCCGCTGATCTCCAGGTGTTCCCCCGGCACCCCCGCCCGGCGCAGGGCCAGGGCGTTCAGCTCCTTGAGATCCACCCGGAAGCGGCCCGGCTTTCCGTCCACGGGATACACCGGCACATGGGGGCCATAGGCTTCCAGCATGGCCTGGGGCACATCCTCGTCGGTTTCAAAGCAGCAGGGGCCAATGCAGGGGCCGATGCAGGCGTGCAAGCGCTCCGGCAGGCTGCCATAAGCCTGCGCCATGGCCGCCACAGCTTTCCCGGCGATATCCGCCGCCGTCCCCCGCCAGCCGGCATGGACGGCCCCCACCGCCCCGGTGTCCGGGTCCCAGAGCAGCACCGGGCAGCAGTCGGCGGTGAACACGGCCAGGGCCAGGCCGGGGCAGTCGGTGATCAGGCCGTCACAGTCCGGCCAGTCGGAAAACAGGGGTCTCCGATCCTCCCGCTCCACCCGGCGAATGCGGTCGGAGTGGATCTGGTGGGTCAAAATCAGATTTTCCGGCTCAAATCCCAGGGTTTTTCCCAGGATCTCATAGTTTTTCTCCACATTTTCCGGCGCATCGCCCCGGTGAATGCCCAAATTCAGGCTGGCGCAGACCCCCTGGCTCACGCCGCCCAGACGGGTGGTGAAGGCATGGGGCACTCCAAAATTCCGGGCCGTCTGGTATTCCAGATCGCCGCTTTTGCGCTCCATAAGCGCCATGGCTCAGCGCTCCAGACCGGCGGCAATGTCCTTGTCCCGGCAGCATTTCTTGTACTTTTTGCCGCTTCCGCAGGGGCAGGGGTCGTTGGGGCCGATCTTCTTGCCCTTGTTCCGCACAGGCTGCTTCTTCGCAGCAGCCTCCGGCGTGCCGGAAGCGCCGGTCTCCTTGGCCACCTTCTGCCGCTTGACCTCCTGCTGGGGCCGCAGCTGCACCAGGAACATCCGGCGCACGGTCTCCCGGCGAATGGAGGCGATCATATTCTGGAAGATCTCGTAACCCTCCTCTTTGTAGGCCACCACCGGGTCATGCTGACCGTAGGCCCGCAGGCCGATGCCCTGCTTCAGATCGTCCATGGCCTCCAGGTCGTCCATCCAGTATTCGTCCACCACCCGCAGGAGGACCACCCGCTCCAGTTCCCGCATGACGGTCTCGCCGTAGGCAGCTTCCTTGGCCTCATACCGGCTGACCGCCAGCTTGTACAGCTCCTCGGTGTCCCCGCTGCTGCCTTGGGGCAGGCAGAAGGACAGGCTCTCCAGGTCCCCGGCGGCCACGGCCTCCTCGATGACCCCGTGGAGCATGGACAGGATGTTGTCCCGCAGGTTCTCGCCGTCCAGCACCTTTTGCCGCTGGCCGTAGATGACCTCCCGCTGGACATTCATCACATCATCGTATTCCAGCACATTTTTTCTGGCCCGGAAGTTCCGGCCCTCCACGCTCTTCTGGGCATTTTCCACGCTGCCGGAGAGGATCTTGGCGTCGATGGGCGTGTCCTCGTCCAGGCCCAGGGTGTTCATGATGCCCTGCACCCGTTCGCCTGCGAACAGGCGCATAAGATCGTCCTCCAGGCTCAGGTAGAAGCGGCTCTCGCCGGGGTCGCCCTGACGGCCGGCACGGCCCCGGAGCTGGTTGTCGATCCGGCGGGACTCATGGCGCTCGGTGCCGATGATGAACAGGCCGCCGGCGGCCTTCACCTGCTCCGCCTCCCCGGAAATCTGATCCTTATATTCGTTGACCAGCGCCTCGTAGCGGCTGCGGACCTCCAGCACCTGGGGATCCTCGGTTTCGGCGTAGGAGTCCGCCTCGGCGATCAGCTCCTCCGCCACACCGGCCCGGCGCAGCTCGTTTTTGGCCAGGAAATCGGCGTTGCCGCCCAGCATGATATCCGTGCCGCGGCCTGCCATGTTGGTGGCGATGGTGACGGCGCCCAGCTTTCCGGCCTGGGCCACGATCTGGGCCTCCTGCTCGTGGAACTTGGCGTTCAGCACGCTGTGGGGAATGCCCTCGTGCTTCAGCATTTTGCTGAGCAGCTCGCTTTTTTCAATGGAAATGGTGCCCACCAGCACGGGCTGGCCCTTGCTGTGGCACTCCGCCACCTGGCGGACGATGGCCCGGTACTTCCCCGCCGCCGTCTTATACACCACATCGTTGTGGTCCTTGCGGATCACCGGGCGGTTGGTGGGGATCTCCACCACATCCAGGCGGTAGATGGTGGCAAATTCCTCCTCCTCGGTCAGAGCGGTGCCGGTCATGCCGGAGAGCTTGTCGTACAGCCGGAAGAAGTTCTGGAAGG
>CAYLHM010000064.1:0-6986 GCA_964383485.1 uncultured Oscillospiraceae bacterium | reverse complement strand
GTGTCATTCCACACTGGGCGGAGCGGGCAAGGCCGACCAAAGCCTCCCCCTTTGGGGGAGGTGGCCGAGCGTAGCGAGGTCGGAGAGGGTTTACAGGGCGATGAATACCCTCTCAGTCACCAGTGTGCGCACTGGTGACAGCTCTCCCAGAGGGAGAGCCTTTGGATTTCCCAATCCCGGAAAAGGCGGCAGTCCGGGTGGGGACTGCCGCCGATTTTACTGATACATTTCCAGCGCCGGAAGCTCCTGGGCCATCTGGCTGACCCTGTACAGGATCTTCGCCACCTGTCCTCTGGTCAGCTGCTCCTCGGCATCCAGCTCAAAGCCGTTCTCGTTCATGGCGGCCACGGCGGGCATGGCCCACAAAGGCTCTGCGCCCTCCATTTCCTCCATGGCCGAGGTGGTCACCCCCAGATCCAGGGCATTTTGCAGCATGACCGCCGCCTCACCGCCGGTCACCGGCTCCTCCGCCCCGAAAACCAGGGTCTCCGATGCCGGCAGGCCCACCGTCAGCCCGGCCCGCAGAGCCGCCGCCAGGTAGGGCTTCAGCCAATCGGGCACCTGATCGGTGTAGCCGATCTGACTGAGCTGCTCGTCCACCGGGATATTCAGGGTCTGGATGAGCATGGTCAGAAATTCGCCCCGGTTCACCGTCTTGCTCTCGTTAAAGCAAAGCTGACCGCCCACCTGTTCGCCCACAAACAGGCCGGAGTTCTTCATCCATTCCGCCGCAAAGCGGCAGTCGGAGTTCAGCGTGTCGGTGTACTGCCCGGTGCTGCCCGGCTTCATGATCCGGATCGTCACCGTGGCCTCCCTGGACACATTCCCCGCCGGATCCGTTGCGGTGTAGGTGAAGGAGTCCACCCCTACCTTGTTCTTCTTCGGGGTATAGAGGAAGCTGCCGTCCTCCCGGATCAGCACCTCCCCCCGCCGGGGCTGGCGCAGCACCGTGTAGGTCATGCACGCACCCTCCGGGTCCGTCACCTTGAGCTGGCCCTCGTTGGGCAGATTTTTATAGGTCTCCAGAGCAGAGTCCTCCGCCACCGGGGCCTTGTCCTGCTTGCCCCGAATGCTCACGGTGACGGTGTGGCTTTTCTCCACCCGGTCGGCATAGATGGGCAGATAGCTCACCGCCGCCACCGCATCCTCCTCCGTGCGCAGGGGCTGGAAGGTCATCTGCGCCACCTGCTCCGCCGTCAGAATATCGCCGGGCCGCAGCACCCGCTGGCCCAGCAGCACCGTGCCGGCGGAAGCGTCGGGCAGGGCCGTAATGCAGATGCCGGTCAGCTCGCCGTCGGAAAAGTCCTCCGCCGTGAAGCAGTAGACGCTGTCGCAGTCCACCTCCGCAGCACAGGCGCCGGCGCACAGCCCCAGCACACAGCAGGCCGCCGCCAGCACAGAGATCAAACGCTTGTAAAACATACCAAACCTCCTAAATAATGAGTACGGAGGTATTGTTTGCCAGCAGTGGGGAAATTATTCAGATTTTTTCCAAAAGATCCCCCACGCCCCATCGCCAAGGGGATGCGCCCCTTCTCCGGGCGAGCGTTTCCTTTTCTTTCAAAATTTGTCCAATATTGTGAAAAATATGCAAATTATGGCTTGAATTTTATAATTATCACCATTATAATATAATAGTAATAATAACTTCATGGCGGGGTGATGTTTATGTCAGATCGATCCGATATCGTCCGGGGCTGCCTGCTGGGTATGGCCGTGGGCGATGCCATGGGCTACACCGTAGACGGAAAGACCCTGGCGCAAATCCGGGCAGACTACGGCCCCAACGGCCTGCTGGGCTACGACCTGGTCAACGGCTACGCCGACATCACCTCCTATACCCAGGTGGCCGCTTACACCGCCAACGCCATCCTGCTGGGGCTGACCCGGCGGCAGATGCAGGGCCGGATGGCGCCCACCGTGCGCTACATCGGCGTGGCCCTGCGGGAGTGGTCCCGCACCCAGCAATACAGCCCCCAGGAGCGAAATTTCTGCTGGCTCACCACTGTGCCGCAAATGCGCCGTCGGCGCTGCCTGGACACCCGGATGCTGGACGCCCTGAGCCGGGACCGCCTGGGCAACATGGAGGCCCCCATGAACGGCTCCAATCTGCCCTCGTCCCTTACCGAAGCGGTGCCCATCGCCCTGATGATGAAAAGCCTGGGCCTGTCCCCGGAGGAGCGTGATCAGCTTGCCGCTGAAGCCGCTTCCCTGACCCATGGGAGTCAGGAGGCCTGGATCTCCGCTGCGGCCCTGGCCCATGGCCTGGGTCTGATGCTGAGCCAGCCGGAGGAGGAGCCTGCTGAGATTTTGCGCCGTACCATGGATGCCGTGCAGCTCCAGTTTGGCCGGCGCTGTGACCGTAACGGCCGGATCTGGGAGCTTTTGCAGCTTGCCCAGACCCTTGCCGAGCATGGAAGCGGCTCCACCTGGGATGCCATGGAGCAGCTGGGCTGTGAATCCGCCGCCGAGGTGCTGGCCGGGGCCGTGTACGCCTGCCTGACCTGCCATGGGGATTTCGACACCGCCATGATCACCGCCGTCAACCACTCCGGCCGTTCCGCCGCCGTGGGCGCCGTCACCGGGGCGCTGCTGGGCGCCAAGCTGGGGGCCGGTGCCCTGCCGGAATTTTACCTGGAAAGCCTGGAGGCCGCGCCCCACCTGCTGGAGCTGGCGGACGACATGGTGCAGGGCTGCCCCATGGGCTTCGGGAGCAGCTTGTTCGACGACGATTGGGATCGCAAATACCTCCACGCAGGACGGTAAAGGAAAACGCCACCGGGGTTGACAAGATCCCGGTGATTTTCATGAGGAGGCTCTGCTTCCACAAATTTTCAAGAAATTTTAAAAAATAGGGGCAGACTTTTGGGCTTAAGTGTGCTATACTAAAAGAGCTTGTACCTATATGACATTTTACAAATGACGAAGGAGGGGTTCCTTTGAAATATCTTCGCGGATATATTGCGGCGGCGGTTTTTGCCGTGGTGAGCTGGGCATTGATCCAGTTCGCCAAGACCCACACCGTTTTGCTGGACATGGTATATCCCTACATCACCCGCCTGATCCAGAACACCCTGGCGGACTGGACGGCATCCCTGGATGTGTGCCTGTGGCAGCTTTTGGTCGTGCTGCTGGGGGTGCTGCTGCTGGCATCCATTGTGGCTATGATCATTATGAAATGGAATTTCTTCCAGTGGCTGGGCTGGGTGCTGGCCACGGTCAGCCTGATATTTTTCCTGCACACCGGCCTGTACGGCCTGAACGGCTACACCGGCCCCCTGGCCGAGGACATCCGGCTGGACACCACCGAATACACCCTTACCGAGCTGGCCCGTGCCACCGCCTACTACCGGGACAAGGCCAACGAGCTGGCGCCCCAGGTGCCCAGAGCGGGCGGCTATCCCAGCTTCGAGGAGCTGGCGGACATGGCCGACGACGGCTACCACACCCTGACCTACGACCGCTTCTATTCCGTGTTTTCCGGCTCCTCTGCCCCGGTGAAAAAGCTGGGCTGGGCCGATCTGTACACCTCTATGGGCATCACCGGCATCACCATGGGCATCACCGGCGAGGCCGCCGTCAATCCCAACACGCCGGAGGTGAGCCTGCCCTTTACCATGTGCCACGAGCTGGCACACCGGCGCTGCATCGCTACGGAGCGGGATGCCAATTTCGCCGCATTCCTGGCCTGCGATGCCAATTCCCAGGAGATTTTCCAGTATTCCGGCTACTTCATGGCCTTCCGCTATTGCTACAACGCCCTGGCCAGCGTGGGCACCTCCACCGCCAAGAGCGAGGCGCAGAGCATCTATGCCGGAATTTGCCCGGAAATGCAGCAGGATCTGGCGGATTACCAGAGCTTTTGGAATAAAAACCTGGACAATTCCGCCTCGAATTTTGCCGATTCCGTGAATGACACCTATATCAAGGTCAGCGGCGACGATGCCGGCATCGGCTCCTACGGCGAGGTCTGCGATCTGCTGGTGAGCTGGTATATCCAGGAGATCTATCTGCCGGAGCATCAGGAGGAGGAAGTGCAGTTCGACCCCCTGGACAAAAATCAGGTGGATGTGGGCCGCTGATATGGACGAGATGGAGCAAGCCCTTCGTGATGGTCTGGCGGAGCTGGGCCTGGAGCTGACGGCCGGGCAGCAGGAAACCCTCTGCGCCTTTGCCCGGGCCATGCTGGAGCAGAACCGGGTGATGAACCTCACGGCCATTACCCAGCCCGGGGCCGTGGCAAGACTGCATCTGCTGGACTCCCTGACCGTCTTGAAAGTCGCCGACCTGCGGGGTAAGCATTTGATCGATGTGGGCTGCGGAGCGGGCTTTCCCGGCGTGCCTCTGGCCATTGCCTGCCCGGAGGCCCGTGTGACCCTGCTGGACAGCCTGGCCAAGCGCATGAACTGGCTGGAGGCGGTGCTGCCGGAGCTGGAGATCCCGGCCAAGTGCATCACCGCCCGGGCGGAGGAGGCCGGACTGCGGGAGGAATACGATTTTGCGGTATCCAGAGCGGTGGCCCGGCTGAATGTGCTGCTGGAGCTGACGGCGCCCTTTGTAAAGGTGGGCGGCGCTGTGCTGGCCATGAAGGGTGCGGCGGCCCGGGAGGAGCTGGAGCAGGCGCAGAATGCCATGGCCCGGCTGGGGCTGAAATGGGAAAGGACTCTGGATTTCACCATTGACGGAGCCAGCCACCATATTCTGGTACTGCGCAAGCACGCCCACACCCCGGCACAATATCCCCGGCGGTTTGCCAAGATCAAGCAATCGCCGCTGTGATGGGGCGCCAGGAGTATTCCTTCGCAAGCCGCCAAAAGCGGCGGCGGCTTGCGGTAATCGTTCACTTTTCATCTTTCTTCCCCTCTGGAGGAAAAAAATATTCTATTTACCTATTGACAAAGTAGGCAAATAGGGGTATATTACCTATATAAATAGTAGGCAAAAGGAGAACCCAACATGACACAGGTTTATGCGGACAATGCCGCTACCACAAAAATGAGCCAGGCCGCCATCGATGCCATGCTCCCCTGCATGGAGCAGATCTACGGCAATCCCTCCAGCCTCCATTCCCCGGGTCAGCGGGCCAAGGAGGCGCTGGAGGATGCCCGCAGCCGGATCGCAGCCTGCCTGGGCTGTGATGCACGGGAGATCTATTTCACCTCCGGCGGCAGCGAGGCAGACAATCAGGCCATCATCTCCGCCGCACGCGCCGGGGAGCGCAAGGGCAAAAAGCACATCATTTCCACCGCCTTTGAGCATCACGCCGTGCTGCACACCTTGAAAAAGCTGGAAAAAGAGGGCTTTGAGGTCACTTATCTGGATGTGAAAGAGCATCACAATATCTGCGCCCGGCAGGTGCAGGAGGCTCTGCGGCCGGATACCTGCCTGGTCACCACCATGTACGCCAACAACGAGATCGGCTCCATTCTGCCCATTGCCGAAATCGGTGAGATCTGCAAGGCAGCCGGCGTACCTTTCCACACCGATGCCGTCCAGGCGGTGGGTCATGTGCCCATTCAGGTACGCCAGGAGCATATTGATATGCTCAGCCTGTCCGCACACAAGTTCCACGGCCCCAAGGGCATCGGCGTGCTGTACTGCCGCCGGGGTCTGCCCCTGACCAATATCATCGAGGGCGGCGCCCAGGAGCGGGGCAAGCGGGCCGGTACGGAAAATCTTCCGGCCATCTGCGGCATGGCCGCCGCATTGGAGGAGGCCTGTGCGCATATGGAGGAAAACGCCGCCAAGGTCACCGCCCTGCGGGATCAGCTGATTGCCGGGCTGTCCAAGATCCCCCACAGCGCCCTGAACGGCGACCCGGAGCATCGCCTCCCCGGCAATGTGAGCTTCTGCTTCGAGGGCATCGAGGGCGAATCCCTGCTGCTTTTGCTGGATGCCAAGGGCATCTGCGCTTCCTCCGGCTCGGCCTGCACCTCCGGCTCTCTGGATCCCAGCCATGTGCTGCTGGCCATCGGCCGGGTGCATGACGTGGCCCACGGCTCTCTGCGCCTGTCCCTGAGCGCCTACAACACCCAGGAGGATGTGGACCGCATTCTCCAGGCGGTGCCGGAAGTGGTGCAGTATCTGCGGAATATGTCCCCGGTGTGGCGGGATCTGCAAACCGGCAAGCGGCAATATATTTTATAATGTAAGGAGTATTATCTTATGGCACTGTACAGTGAAAAGGTCATGGATCACTTCACCCACCCCCGGAATGTGGGCGTGATCGAAAATGCCGACGGCGTGGGCGAGGTTGGCAACGCCAAATGCGGCGATATTATGAAAATGTATCTGAAAATTGAAAACGACATCATCGTGGATGTGAAATTTGAAACCTTTGGCTGCGGCTCCGCCATTGCTTCCAGCTCCATGGCCACCGAGATGATCAAGGGAAAGTCCATTCACGAGGCCATGGCCCTGACCAACAAGGCGGTGGCGGAGGCGCTGGACGGCCTGCCCGCCTACAAAATGCACTGCTCTGTGCTGGCAGAGGAGGCCATCAAGGGCGCCCTGAAGGACTATTATGACCGCCGGGGCCTGCCCTATGACGAGAGCCTGTTCCCGGAAAGCGACCACGCCGGAGAAGAATAAGCCGTGCTGGTGTCAACAAGGGGGCGCTATGCCCTGCGGGTCATGGTGGACTTGGCCCTGCGGAGCAGCGATGAGCTGGTGCCGCTGAAGGAGATCGCCGAGGCGGAAAATATTTCGCAGAAATATCTGGAGTCCATTATGACCACCCTTTCCAAGGCGGGGTTCGTGGATGCGGCCCATGGCAAGGGCGGCGGCTATCGGCTGAACCGCCCGGCGGAGGCTTACAGCATTGGCAGCATTCTGAAGCTCACGGAGGGGGCGCTGAATGTGGCCTCCTGCACCACCCAGGGGGCAGCGGCCTGCTCCCGCTCCACCTGCTGCCGCACCCTGCCCATGTGGGAAAAGCTGGATCAGATGATCGACGATTTTTTTGAAAACATCACCCTGGCCGACCT
>CAYLHM010000063.1:0-7218 GCA_964383485.1 uncultured Oscillospiraceae bacterium | reverse complement strand
GGCTACCGGGGGCACTTTTCATTCGATATCCAGCTCCGGGGGCTTATCCAGCTCGTCGGACACATATTTCCCGTTTTTCTTCCGCTGGCGGACACATTCGCTGAGCAAATACTCGATCTGCCCGTTGACAGAGCGGAAATCGTCCTCTGCCCAGGCGGCGATTGCGGCATACAGGCCGGGGGAGAGGCGCAGGGGGACTTGCTTCTTTTCTGCCATCAGTACAGGCTGCCGGAGTTGACCACAGGCTGTGCATCGTGGTTGCCGCAAAGAACCACCAGCAAATTCGACACCATAGCAGCCTTCCGCTCCTCGTCCAAAATGACGGTGCGGTTTTCGTTCAGCCGCTCCAGGGCCATTTCCACCATGCCCACGGCGCCGTCTACGATCATCTTCCGGGCATCGATAATGGCGGAAGCCTGCTGCCGCTGGAGCATCACGGCGGCGATCTCCGGGGCATAGGCCAGGTAGGTGATCCGGGCCTCAATGACCTCCAGGCCGGCATCGGCGACCTTGGACTGAATTTCGTCCCGAATGCGGGCGGCCACCACCTCGCTGGAGCCACGCAGGCTGCCCTCATCGGCCTGACCGTCGCCGGTGGTGTCCACATTGGGGGCGATGTCGTAGGGATAGAGCCGCACGATGTTGCGCAGGGCGCTGTCGCATTGCAGGCTCAGGTACTCCTTGAAGTTATCCACATTGAACACGGCTTTGGCGGTGTCCACCACCCGCCACATGACGGCAATGCCGATCTCCACAGGATTACCCAGGCAGTCGTTGATCTTTTGACGGCTGTTGTTCAAAGTCATGATTTTCAGAGAAATATTTTTGCTGGGAAGTTCGATGCCCACCTTCGTCTGGTCGCTGCTGATGTTCACCGGGGCCTGAACGCCCACATCGCCGCTCTGCTTCAGCTTGGTTTGGGCGGCGGGGTTGACAGCCACGCAGAAGGGGTTGACAAAGTAGAAGCCCGGCTCTTTCAGTGTGCCCACATAGTTGCCGAACAGGGTCAGCACCAGGGCCTCCTGGGGCTTCAGCACCTTCAGGCCGAAAAAGGGAATCCAGCCCACCAGGACTACGATGAGGCACAGCACCGCCGGAACGATGATTTCGCAGACACCGAACACGACAGCACCGGCGATCGCAGCGATCAACACCACAGAGGTGAGCAGCAGCACGGCCATGCCGTTTTTCTTGTTGGATAGAATTTTTTCAGTCATAGGAATACCTGCCTTTCTTTGTGATATTAAAATCATATCACAAAGAAATAAAAAAGTCAAGTATCAATTTTACATTATTACAATAAATTACCGCAGGAGCTTCCTCCTGCGGTAAATTTGGATCGAGGTGGGGATCAGCCGAAAAGATCGCCCAGGTCGCCAATCAGCTCGCCAAGATTTCCCAGCTTGGTGCCGTTGATGGTAATGCCGCTAATGGCCCAGCTAAGCAGCCCCCTGGTGACCAGGAAGCAAATCAGCAGTACGACGATCATTGCAATCAGCATGATGCCCATTTCCTTCAGGGAGCGGGTGCCGTTCAGCCCGGCGTAGTCATACAGGTCGGTGCAGGCGTTGATCGCCCAAACCAGAGCGGCGACAATCACCGAAATCAGAGCCAGCCAAATGGAAAGCAGACCAAGTACCGTGCCGATCAGCAGCAGAGCGGTGGGATATGTGGACGATACGCTGGCGATCACCAGAGCCTGCTGGATGCTCAGCTCCCGCTTGTTCAGCTTGGCACAGGCAAACAGAGCCAGACCGGACAGGCCGATGAACACCACGGCAAAGAGAATGCCGGACAGCAGCAGGATCCCGATGGGATAGCCCACCTTGATGCCGAACCCTCCTGCCAGGCTGGAGATCATGCCAAAAGTCTTGCCCATCAGCGCCCACAGATAAATGAACACTGCCAGGGCGTTGACACCGGCGTAAATACCGGCCAGGACCAGGTTCTTAGGGTCATTCAGGGCCTCGGTGACACCCTGCCGGGGCGCTTTCAGGTAGGTCAGCAGGGAGTTGGCCCACAGGGTGAGAGCGGATTTGGCCTTTGCACCGGCAGCCTTGGCGGCAGCGGCGGCTTTTTCGGTGTTGAAAGAAGCCTGGGAAGATGCGGAATTGGGGGCCGGATCGGGTGCAGCAGCCGGGGTCGACTCAGGTGCAGCAGCCGGGGCCGGGTCGGGTGCAGCGGTGGGGGCGGAGACCTGCGCAGCGGCCTGGGAAGCGGCGCAGTCGCAGACCTGCCCGTCCTCCAGGGGCTTTCCGCAGTACTTACAGAATTTTGCCATGAAAAATTCCTCCTTTATTGAATGATCCCGCTGGGATCATGAAAATATAAACGGGTCAATCGGCGCTTTCAAAGATGTTCAGGTTGTAGGCCTCGATCTTATCCTCTTTCAGCTCCTCGTAGGAGTCGTAGCCGTGATATTTGGTTGCGGACGAAGCGGTGCGGGTCAGTTCGCCGGCATCGTTGATGGCAATGTTATTCTCGGACACTGCAAAGTAGTACACAGTGGGATCCATGGTATTGTCGCTGAGAGTGACGGAGTAGATCAGCCACAGGGTGTTCCTTGTGCTGTTGGTGCTGCTCTTCGGGGTGGTCAGGATGGTTTTGTACAGCTTCAGGTCATCACCGATCTGCTGGCTGCTGTAGGTTCTCCAGCTGTCGTGGACGGCGCGGCCCCAGTCATCGTTCAGATAGTCGCTGACGATGGTTTTGCCGGCCTCGACCATCTCCGTCAGGTGTCCGTCCAGCTGCTCCAGAGTTTCCACATAGTGGGCCAGGCCGGAAACGGTAAATTCCTTCTCCAAGGAGGATACGGTGATGCCGTAGCGGGCCAGGTCATCCGTATAGACGCTGATGGTCAGGGTGATCTTGTCATCATTGCTCAGGCTGCGGCTCTTGCTCAGGCTGAAATAAATACTGGATACATATTCATCTCCGGCAGAAATGCGGCCGTTGTTCAGGTCAAAGGTCAGCTCCCCTACGGTAAAGCTGTCTTCCTCGCATACGATGGTGGCCGTGCCGGAGCCGTCGATCCCCTCGAAATTCACCTGAACATGGGACATCAGGTCTGCCTCCTGGGTCTGAGCCAGATCGGCGACGGTGTACTCTGCCCGGATATTGGAGAGCATCACGCCGCTGCCGGAAAGAGCATCCTCGGAGATGTCGGCATACAGCGCCACGGTGTCGCCGTTTTTCAGCTGACCGTTGTTCCCGTCTATGTACAGGCGAATGCGGCCGTCGCTCCCGTCCTTGACGGAGTAGAGGACATAGTCGGCGCCGACCTCGGTCTCAAAGGTGATATCGCCTGCGGTTATGCTGCCGGTTTTCTTGCACACCACCTCGGCGCTGCCGTAGCCGTCGTAGCCGGAAAAGCACAGCTCGAAGTTTTGCAGCAGATCATAGGTATCCGCCTCGGGCAGGTCTTTTACTGTATATTCATACTGCTCACCCTTGATGGTGATGCCCAGCTGCTTGGCAAGACTCTCATCGCATTCGATGGTGTAGCGGATCACATCGCCGTTGGAAAGATCCCGGCGGGTCTTGCCATCGGGCAGCTCCTCGTTGACGATGATGGAGTCGATGAATTGGTCTGTGATATCGTATTTGCTGCCATACTTCTGTTCAGCGCCTTGGATGATATCTGCGATCTCATCCAGATCGGCTTCGGTCCAGTCCTTATAGCCCGTGTACTGCTTTTCGCCCAGGCAGCGCAGACCCAGGGAGCCATAATCCAGGTCATAGCTTACACGGCCATAGCCGTTGTAGCCGGAAACCTCTACCTTCAGGTACTTGCTGAGCGTGACCTGCTTGCCCAGCATCCCGGCGATGACCGCCACCACGATGATGACCACCAGCACGCCGGCGACGGTGGGCAGCAGCCACTTTTTCTGCTGGCAGAGGGTTTTCAGCTTGGTGCCCAGGCTGACCTTCGGCTCGGCCGGCTGGGGGACAGGCTCGTCGATAGGGACACTCTGTGCCGGGGCGGCAGGTTCCAGCTGGAGCTTTGCGCCGCAGTTTTCGCAGAACAGAGCATCGTCTGGGACCTGCTTTCCACAGTGCTCACAAAACATATGATCGCACCTCCAAAATAGTTGTTTTTACACAACATATTGTAGCATATATCCGAAAAATGTCAACATATATTTTAATAAATTGTAAAGAGGCGATTTCCGCTTCCGGCTTTTATTTTCCGAATTTCCGGGTATCCTAGCTCCGAGGTGAAAAATCATGGAGCCATACACACCCCGGCCCGAGCCCATGTACCCCGGCAAGCTGACCGACAGCAACATTCGCCGGATCTTTGCCGGCGCCGGAGATTTTCAGGTGCGCAGGCTGTCCTGCGGCGGCTTTACCCTGTTTGCCTATGCCATCGACGGCCTGACCTCCGGCGGTGATACCTCGGAGTATGTGTTCAAGCCCATTACAGAGCATCTGCGTGGCGACAGCATGGCCGGGCTGTACCATGCAGCCCTGAACGGCATGGTCTATAACTCGGTGGCGGACGAATGCAGCGATCTGGATACGGTGGCCATGAAGCTGGTCAACGGCTTCTGCGTGGTCCTGTTCCCCGGCACCGGCGCACTGGCCTTTGAGGTCAAGACCGGGGAAAAGCGGGGGCCCTCCGCCCCGGAGGTGGAGAACACCGTCAAGGGGCCGAAGGATGCCTTCGTAGAGACGGTTCGGACAAATACCAGCCTGATCCGCCGCCATCTGCGCACACCCCAGCTTCGCTTCTACGAGACAAAGGTGGGGCGCAGGAGCCTGACCAATGTGACCGTGGTTTCCGTCGAGGGACTGACCAGCCCGGAGCTGGTGCGCCGAATGCGGGAGCGGCTGGACAGCATTGATATCGACGGCTTCCTGTCCCCGGCGGCGGTGGAGGAGTATGTCACCGGCTCCCGTGCCACAGCCTTCCCCCTGCTGCAATATACGGAGCGCACAGACCGTTTTTGCCAGGGCCTGCTGGCCGGGCGGGTGGGCCTGCTGGTGGACGGCCTGCCCCAGGGCTACCTGGCGCCGGTGGACTTGGGCACGCTGATGGAGTCCCAGGAAGATTTGGGCAAGGACTATGTTTCCGCCTCCTGCCTGCGCCTGCTGCGGTATGTGGCGCTGCTGGTCAGCCTGTTCCTTCCGGGGCTTTATGTGGCCATGACCGGGTTCCACCAGGAGATGATCCCGCTGAGCCTGCTCCGGGCCATTATTGAGAGCAAAAAGGCCATTCCTTTTTCCACGGTGACAGAGGTGTTCGGCCTGCTCATCGCCTTTGAACTGCTCCAGGAGTCCGGCATTCATCTGCCCCAGGCGGTGGGGCAGTCGGTGTCCATCATCGGCGGCATTGTGGTGGGCACGGCGGCGGTGGAGGCGAACCTGATCTCCCCGGCGGCCCTGATCGTGGTCAGCGTTGCGGGCGTCTGCGGCTTTGTGCTGCCCAACCGGGATTTTGCCGATGCCCTGCGGGTGTGGCGCTTTGCCCTGGCGGTTTTGGCCACGGTGGGGGGATTGTTTGGCCTGACGGTGGGCTTTTTGATTTTGCTGATCCATTTGGCCTCTCTGAGCAGCCTGGAGGTCGCCTATCTGGCCCCGTTTTCCAATATGCGCAATGTTTCTCTCCTGCGGGGCCGTATGGTGCGGAATAAATTCAGGAACCCGGACTTCCGCCCGGAGGATGAGAGGAAACAGCGATGAGAAGATGGACCCTTTATGCCCTTGGCCTGCTGCTGGTGGGCTTTTCGGCCTGTATGCCCTTTCACCGTACCGACATTGCCGAGCTGAAGCCTGTGGAGCTGATTTGCGTTTCCCGTGCGGAGGGACAGGTGCGGATTGAAACAGACACGGGGGACTGGGGCACCGGCCCGACAGTGGAGGCGGCCCTGGAGCATTTGAAAGCAACCACTGCCGGCGATGTATTTCTGGAAACAGCCGACCACCTGCTGGTATGCGAGGGAGCGCAAGACCTTATCGAGGAGCTGGCGGCCTATTTGCGCCCTGCCTGTTCCCTCTGCCGGCTGGAGGGAACCGTATCCTTAGAAGATGCGGCGGCCTATTTGAATGCGCATCAATCGGAGGTTTCCCTGCAGGATCGGCGCAGCGGCGACCGCCGGGTCCCGGTTTTGCAGGTGACGGAAGGGAGGATGGAGCTTGTTCAATGAAAATATTCCGGCCAGACGGCTGACAGCCTGGCTGCTGGTAGCGGCAGCCCCAATCGCAGGAATTTACGGCGGCCTATGGCCCGGTGTGGGGCTCCTGGCCCTGCTGTGCGCACTGCTGAGCGCCGCAGTTCAGAGGCTCTGCCCGGAGCGGCCCCGCTATCCGGCGGTGATCAGCCTGGCCCAGTGCCTGTGGATTGGCATTTTGCTGGGAAATCTGGCGGGAAAAACGGCGAACTGCTGGGAAGATGCCTCCGGCTTTCCTGCGATCCCTCTGATTTTGCTTGCCCTGGCGGGCTTTGCCGCAAAAAGCGGCGGCGAGCGGGCCTCCCGGGTGGGAGCGGCTCTGCTATGGCTGACAGCGATCCTCTATGCTGTGGCGCTCCTTGCAGGAGCAAGAGATCTGCGCCTGGAATTTATGGAGCCGAAGCTCCAGATGCCGGATTTGTCCCTTGTTCCGCTGCTTCTGCTGCCCGGTGCCGCTTCGCTCCTGCCCAGAAGCGGCAAACGCTACTATATATATAATAGTATAGGCGTGGCCCTGCTGTCGCTTCTGTTCAGCTTTTGGCTGAATGCGGCCCTGTCGCCGCAGATTGCCGCCCAGGCGGCGGATCCATTTTATGAGTACAGCAAAAGCATTTCCATTTTCGGTACCGTGGAGCGCCTGGAGGCTCTTGTGGCCTGCGCCATTACAGCGGCCTGGGTCGCATTGTTTGCCCTGCTGCTCAGCGGGGCCGGGTATCAGGCGGAGAGCGTGCGCAAAGGCGGGGGCGTGTTTGGTGTATGGGGCTCTGCGGCGGTTGCGGCGGCATGGCTGCTGTCCGGCTGGCAGCTCCGGGGCGAAGCGCTGGCGGCGGTGAGCCTGGTCATGTGGGTGCTTCTGCCGCTTTTGTGCAGTATAAAAATTTTTTCAAAAAAACAAAAATAATGCTTGACATTTGTCGAGCTTTCTGGTATCATACGAAAGTCGCTTGCGAGGGCGGCAAAAATTCAACACGGCTTCTAAAAAAATGTCAGAAAGCTCGAAAAAAGTTCTTGACAAAGGCAGGAAGCTGTGGTAGAATAAGCAAGC
>CAYLHM010000062.1:0-7275 GCA_964383485.1 uncultured Oscillospiraceae bacterium | reverse complement strand
CTTATCTGTTCGGCGATCAGCTTGGGTATTTTGCAGAGCAATTCCGGCCAGGTTATGAACTGCTCCGGCATCAGCTTCTCCCAAACATACTCCATGCTGGGCTGAAAAGAATAATGGGCACGAATGTACGCAGAAATTTGGGCATCCAGCCGATCATTCGTTTCAACTGCGCCGTTCAGCAGTGCCGGCAGAAGTAGCCCGCCGCCGGCTTCGCTGGTGCAGGCGGTGCGAAACTGCGGATGCAATTCAAACAATTCGGGATCTGGGAGCATGGCGTGCTTTCCGGGCTGTGAATACAGGACCGGATGCGTTCCTTCCATCCGAAAGGTCCTAATTCCGGCGGCACGAAGGCGCATTCCATGGAAGCTGCACCAGCAATCCGTTACATTCCCCACCGCATCGATTGCAACCCAAATATGCTCCAAATCATACATATGCTGAATATCATAGTCATAATAAATTGCATACTCGATCATCAGGTATGCACCCTCTTTCGCAGGGTCAACCACCCATTTGGGAAAGCTGTCAGACCGTTTCTTTTCCGAAAAAATGGTGCAGCCAACATATCGGATGGGAAAGGGATCCAATTGATCTTTATAGATATATGGCTGATAACGGAGAACCGTTTCTTTCATCTTCGCATCCATATTGCACGCTCCATACCTTGTTTTCATTTCTTCCCCAGACGGATCATGTTCCAGCTCTTATGTCTGAGACCTGCTGTGAGTCTTGCGCCTTCGATTGCAGATTGCCCATCGGCAGACGGAACAATTCGATTGGGTTCCGCTTCTGTATTGACAGCGTAAAGGTCCTCATCGTGGAGGGTAATATGCTCGATGATGCGGTAGTCCGCAAACTGCCGCAGCTCCATGGAAAGCTCCAAATCCTCCTCCAGATCCTTGTTCACGGCAAACACCGCCAGCTCATCGGCGCTGTCGTTGTACACACACACGCAGTCCAGGGTAGGAACCACGCCGTACTTTTTGGTCATACAGCTTGGGCCTTGTACCTGGGTGTCCAGAGCAATGCCCTGACCATATTTGCCGGTGAGCCAATAGGGATAGTAGATGGTCTGCCGCCAGGCGCCGGTATCCGAGGTCATGATGGGAGCAATGACATTGACCAGCTGTGCCAGGCAGGCAATCTTGACCCGGTCGGCATGACGGAGCAGGGTAATCAGCATACTGCCCACCAGAAGTGCATCCTGGAAATCATACACATCCTCCAGCTGGTGGGGCGCCTGGACCCACGGCTCCAGCTTCTGATCCTGCTCATTGGAATGATACCACACATTCCACTCGTCAAAGGAGATGTTGATGGTCTTGTCGCTGTGCTTTTTGGCCTTTACAAAGTCGCACACATTGGCCACATCGGTGATAAAGCGATCCATGTCCACATTGTTGGCCAGGAAGCTGCGGGGGTCCCGCTCATGGTCATCATAATACCTGTGCATGGAAATATAGTCCACATGGTCATAGCAGTGATCCAGAACCGTGGCCTCCCAGTCCCCAAAGGTGGGCATATGCGAGGCGGAGCTGCCGCAGGCCACCAGCTCAATGGACGGATCAATGCCCTTGAGGGTTTTGGCGGTTTCCTCAGCCAGGCGGCCGTATTCCTCGGCAGTCTTGTGCCCGATCTGCCAGGGGCCGTCCATCTCGTTGCCCAGGCACCAGAGCTTGAAATTGTGGGGCTTTTCATAGCCGTGCTGTTTGCGCAGCTCGCTGTAATAGCTGCCCTTGTCCAGATTGCAGTATTCCAGAAGCTCCATGGCCTCAGCGACCCCTCTGGTGCCCAGATTGACCGCCATCATGACCTCGGTGTTCGCTTTCTTGGCCCAGTCGGCGAACTCGTTCAGGCCCACCTCATTGGTTTCCACCACATGCCAGGCCAGATCGATCCGCTTGGGGCGGCTTTCCCTGGGGCCAACGCCATCCTCCCACTTGTAGCCGGAGACAAAGTTGCCGCCGGGATAGCGCACAATGGGTACATTCAGCTCCTTTACCAGCGCCAGGGTGTCCTCGCGGAAGCCCTGCTCATCGGCAAAGGGGCTGCCCGGCTGGTAGATGCCCTGGTACACAGCCCGGCCCAGATGCTCGATAAAGGAGCCGTAAATTCTTCTGTCGATCCTGCTGATCTGAAAATCCTTGTCAATAATGACCTTTGCCTGTTTCATTGCGTTCTCCTTTGCATGATTTCGTGATACCACGGTACAGAAGTGCGCCGTGGGGCGGGACATCGCTCCGCAGAATGCCGTTCTGAGGGGCAAATGCGGCGCCTGACCAGACCTCCGTCAGCTCCGCCGGGCAGCCACCCAAAAAATACTCCGGGAACATGGCCCTGCATTCTTCGTAGGGCACTTCCATCTCCTGGGGCTGATCCGCCAGGTTAAAGAGGGCTGCATAGAACGCCCCGGTTCGGGGGTTTGCTGCCGCCCAGACACATTTTTCCCCGTCCCGCAGCACCTGCTTGGATATGAAATCGCTGCTGTTTACCCGAAGCAATTCCTTATTTTGCAGCATGGCCAGGGTGTCCGGATCCAGCAGGGTCAGCTCCGCACCCAGCATCAGCGGGGAGCCGAAGATACACCACAGGGTGAGCATGGTCTTCTGCTCCTCCCGGTTCAGGTTCGTGTCCCGCTCCCGGCCGAAGTGCTTGCCCAGCCGGCCCAGGGGCAGCATATCGCAGTCGGGATAGCAGCCCTGGGACACATGGTCCTGCCATTGTTCACAGCGCTCAAACATATGCAGCAGAGCGCCCCAATCGTCCCAAAAATCGTCGGTGAGCCGCCACATATTGGCATATTTTGCATAGTGTCCGCTCTCCTCCAGCACCGCAGGGCCGGGAGAAAGGCTCAGCACAATAGGCCGCCCGCAATGTGCAATGGCCTTGTGGAGCATCTCTACCTCGTGCCGGGCGGAATAGGGGCGATTTTCGTAGAGGTTGGTATTGCAGATATCATCACACTTGATGAAATCCACGCCCCAGGAGGCGTACAGCTCCAGCAATGCGTTGTAGTAGCTCTGCCCGGCTGCACAGTCCCGCACACCGTACATATCCGGGTTCCACCCGCACACAGAGGCGGGATCCGCCACCATGTCCGCCGTGGTATCCGTTCCCAGAATGGGCAAGTGGTTCTGAGCCGCCCCTCTGGGAATGCCCCGCATGATGTGAATGCCGAATTTCAGGCCCAGGGCATGAATTTGATCCGCCAAGGGGCGAAAACCGGCGCCGTTTTTGGACGACGGAAACTTCTCCGGGCATGGGAGCAGCCGTCCAAAGGGATCCATCTCCACCCGCCCAAAGGGAATGTACTGGAACCGATCCCGCATAGAAGCGGTGCGGTAGGCATACCACTGGATATCCACCACCACATATTCCCAGCCATAGGGCTTCAAATGCTCGGCCATATACGCCGCATTGGCCAGAACCTCCGCCTCGGTGACATTGGTGTCATAGTAGTCGTAGCTGTTCCAGCCCCTGGGGGGATTTTTTGCAAAGCTGTTTTTATTCATGTTTACCTCAAAAAATCTGGATGCTCCAGCGGTTTTCGTAGCTTTTGCCGGGCAGCAGGGAAATCAGATCCGGCTGTTCCTCAAAGACCGTAATCTTGTCCGCAGCAGCGGGCAGCGAGCGCCACGGTTCCATGCACACATAGGGCGCCGGCTTTTTCGGGGCGTGCCAGATCCCCAGGTAGCGCATCTGCGGGAAACGCAGGGTCACGCCGTGGGGGTCCCCCTCGGCCTCCAAGGTCACCTGGCGATCCATGTGAGCCAGCACAATGGCATCCTCGTCAAAAAGGTCGTGGCGCAGATGCAGGATTTGCCCGTCCTCCAGGTCAAAGGGCGTTTCCTCCCCGGTGACAAAGCAGGCGGCATTGAAGCCCACCCGCTTCGGCTGGCAGGCGGTGCCGAAGCGCAGGCGGTAGTCCTCGAAGCGCTTTCCCTCTGCCAGCGGCAGGCAGAAGCCCGGATGTCCCCCAAGGCCGAAGTACATGGTTTTTTCATCCCGATTTTCAACATGGAAGCAAATTTCCAGCGTATCCTCCGCAAGTGTGTAGATCACTTGGAAGCAGAATTGACGGGGATACTGGCGCAGGGTTTCCTCATCGGCGACAAGCTGCAGAACCATCTGGGTCCCGCTGCCCGAAACCAGTTGGAAATCCCGGTAGGGCGCAATTCCGTGGATGGGCATTTGGTAAAGCTGTCCGTCCAGATAATAGCTTCCCTCCGTCAGCCGTGCCACATAGGGGAAAATGTTCAGCGCCCGGTCTTTCCAGTACCGGGGATCCCCCTGCCACAGGTATTCCCTGCCCTCTGCGCTCAAAATAGATTGCAGCTCCGCTCCATGCTCGGCAGCGGTGACACGGAGCCTGGAATTTTGGATGGTATGGTTCATTTCCGCCCCATTGCCCCTAAAACTTCCCCATATTCCGGCACGCTGGAGATGCCGCCGGACTTGGTGGTGGACAGGCCGGCAGCGGCGCAGGCAAAGCCCACGACCTCCTCCAGCTCCTCCCGGGTCAGCTCGTCGGGCCGGCGGCCCGTTTGCAGCAGCTTCCAAACGGCGCTGCCCCCAAAGATATCGCCGGCGCCGGTGGTATCCTTTACCGATATGCCGGACAGGCTGGGAACCCAGCCGGAGGCCTGACGGTTCCTGAAATAGCAGCCCTTGGCACCGCAGGTGGCAAACACAAGCTGAACGCCGTAATGCTCCAGAATGTGGGCTGCGCCCGCCATCGCATCCAGGCCGAACAGAAATTCCAGCTCCTCATCGCTGATTTTCACCACATCGGCCCTGGTCAGTCCCCAGAGCATCTGCTGTTTGCACTCTTCCAGATCTTTCCACAGAGGCTTCCTCAAATTGGGGTCGTAGGTGATGAGCTTTCCGTGGCTTTTCGCATAGTCCACAGCCCGGTAGGTGGCCGTGCGGGCCGGATCATCGGTGAGGGAAAGGGTGCCAAAGTGGAACACCTTCGCCTGGCCGATCAGGTCAAGATCCAATTCCCCTTCACGCAGGCAGGTGTCGGCACCGGGCTTCCGGGAGAAGGAAAATTCCCGGTTGCCGGTCTCGTCCAGGGTGACAAAGGCCAAGGTGGTGAACACATCATCGGCAGATACAATGCCCTTGGTTTCAATACCGGCCTTTTTCAGCGTTCCCAGGAGGGCTTTTCCGAAATAATCCGTTCCGACCTTGCCCAGCAGGGCGGTTTTGGCCCCGAATTTGGTCAGCGCCGCCAAAAAGTTGGCCGGTGCGCCGCCGGGGTGGGCCGCCATGGTGGGGTAGCCGTCCCCGTCGGTGCTGACACAGGTAAAATCAATGAGCAATTCGCCCAGCGCAACTACATCGATCATGCCGCTCCCTCACTTTGCCGCCGGATACTCATTGCAAAGCAGCCGGTAGGGCGGCTCGTCCTCCTCAATGGCGGGAAACCGGCCCACAGGGGGATTGAAGCGGTTGTCGGTGTTGTCGTCGTTGCACTGGCTGACCTCGCCCAGCAGGACGGGGCCGCTCCCCTCCTCCACGGAGAAATCGTGGTACAGATACTGCTGCACATGGATACTCTCGCCGGGGGTCAGGCGGATCTGGGTCCCGGCGGGAACCACATAGGTACGCCCATCGGTATGGACGGTCACATCGGACTCGTAGTCGATCTCCTCGTTGGGCAGACTGTTGTACACCCGTATCAGCACATTTCCGCCGCCCCGGTTGATGATATCCTCGGTTTTGTACCAGTGGAAATGGTTGGGCGCATACTGTCCCTCTTTCAGATACAGGAGCTTTTCGGCGTAGACCTTGGGATACTTGTCCGCCATGGCACGGTTGCCATTGCGAATGGTGATGAGAGAAAAACCGAATTTGTCGAAATTGTTCATGCCGTAGTCGGTGATGTCCCAGCCCAGCATACAATCCCGAACCTCGTCATACTCGTGGCCGATATTCTGCCACTGCTCCGGGGTAAAGTGGCAGAACGGGGGCAGATAGCAGTGCTCCTTTTCGCACATTGCCTCCAGCTCTTTCAGAGCCTTGTTGATCTCAGAGCGTTTCATTTTATTAACTCCTTCAAATAATTTCCGGTCAGGAAGGCTATTGCCAGTCCTGTTCCGTCCAGTCAAAATTCCGAATTGCCCGGTATTCCTCCATAGAAATAGGAATTACGGTTCCGTGCTTAAAGCCATAGGGAAAGCAAAACTGCCCGTCCGCTCTTACAAAATGTCCGCCGTGCAGAGAGTCCGCCACAAAGGGCACATAGCCCTGCCCTGCTCCGCCGGATCCGTAGTAGTCCAGCAGCAGGCACCAGCGGCCGTCGGCTAAGCGGAAAGCCGTGGGGCCCTCGTAAAGCCCCGGCTCGATGGCCAGCATACTCCGGTCAAATTCTTCAACCCGCTCATAGGGCCCCAGGGCCTGATCCGCCCGCAAGAGCAGAATGCGCTCCGGGTTGTGATCGCTTTTGACGAACAGGAAGTATTTGCCGTCCTCTATGTAAATGGCGGAATCAATAATTCCTGCATCCTCCTTGCTATAGAGCAGCCGGGGCGGCGTAAAGGAGCGGAAATCCCTGGTACGGCTGTAATAGATGCCCATGTTGCCAAAGCCGTTGGAGGCATGGCTGGACGACCAGTGCAGAACATAGTCCTGCATCTGGGGGTCATAGAACACATCCGGCGCCCACAGGCAGCCAAAATCCTCATCGCCCAGGGGCAGAAGCCGCTGCTCAGACCAGTGTAGCAGATCCGCCGACTCCCACATAGCCAGGCATTTGCTGCCGCTGCGGGAAACGGTGGGCCAGTCCAAATGATATTTTGTGCGGAAATTATAGGCCAGGCTCAGATCCGTTGCAAAAATCCGATATTTTCCGTCAGCCTGGCAGCGAATAATGGTGCAGTCCCGCACGCCCTTTTCGCCCAGCCGGGACCACAGCACCGGGAGGCCCCGGTTCACGGCCTCCCAGTGAAAACCGTCCCGGCTGAGGCCAAAGTAGACCTGTTCACCGTCCGGGGTTTTCCGCTCCCGGAAATGCACAAACAGATAGGCCCGGGTCATGTCAGGGCTGCTTGCCGATGTAGGCCAGGATGCCGCCGTCTACATACAGCACATGGCCGTTGACGAAGTTGGAGGCATCAGAAGCCAGGAAAATGGCCGGGCCGACCAGGTCTTCGGTCTTGCCCCAGCGGGCAGCGGGGGTCTTGGCAATGATGAACTGGTCAAAGGGGTGGCGGCTGCCGTCCGGCTGGCGCTCCCGCAGAGGCGCGGTTTGAGGGGTCTCGATATAGCCGG
>CAYLHM010000061.1:0-7540 GCA_964383485.1 uncultured Oscillospiraceae bacterium | reverse complement strand
TCGGCGTGATGTACGGCAACCCGGAGACCACCACCGGCGGCAACGCCCTGAAATTCTATGCCTCCGTCCGCCTGGATGTCCGCCGTGTGGAGAGCATCAAGGAGGACGGCAATGTGATCGGCAACAAGACCCGGGTCAAGGTGGTCAAAAACAAGGTTGCACCGCCTTTCCGGGAGGCCCACTTCGATATCATGTATGGTCAGGGCATCAGCAAGTGGAGCGAACTGGTGGATCTGGCTGTGCAGATGGATATCGTGCAGAAGAGCGGGAGCTGGTTCAGCATGGGCGAGGAGCGCATTGGACAGGGTGCCAACAGTGTCAAGGAATATCTGATGGCCCACCCGGATATCGCCGAGCAGGTGGAAGCCCAGGTTCGTGCCAATCTGCTAAGTACAGGGGGCATCCAGCCCAAGGAGCCGGCCAAGGCCGCCGGGCGGCCCATAGCCGTCAGCGCCGACGATTTTGACGATGAGGATTGAGTCCCTGGCCACGGCTCCTGACCGGGCGGGGCGTTATCGCACCGAATTTTCCGACGGCACGGTCATGCGGCTTTACCGGCAGACCGTAGAGGATTTCGGCCTGTACACCGGCAAAGAGCTGAGCGATGAGGAAATGCAGCAGCTGCAAACCGCCGCCGGGGCGATGTCGGCAAAAATGCGGGCGGTTCGGATCGTGGCTTCCACCGGCGTTTCCAAGGCCGACCTGGAGCAGCGCCTGATCCACAAGGGGGAGGACCCCGATCAGGCCAAGGCCGCCGTGGAGTGGATGGCCGGGCTGGACCTGGTAGACGACCGGAAAACCGCCGAGCAGATCGTCTCCCGCTGCATTTCCAAGGGCTACGGCCTGGCACGGGCAAAGCAGGCGCTCTATGAAAAACGCATTCCCAAATCCCTCTGGCAGGAGGTTCTGGCGGACTACCCGGATCAGGAGGAGGAAATACGCTCCTTTCTGCGTAGCCGTCTGGCGGAGGATGCCGGGCCGAAGCAGACCCAGCGTGCCATCGATGCACTGCTCCGCCGGGGCCACAGCTACGGACATATCCGCCGGGTTTTAGAGCAATTATCTATGGATACGGATTCCATTTTGGAGGACTGATCATGGCAAATATCGGATTTATCAGCCTGGGCTGTGCCAAGAACCAGGTGGACTGCGAGCGCATGATGTTTCGTGTGCAGGAGGCCGGACATACCGTTCAGGCAGATGTGGTTGGCAGCGATGTGGTGGTCATCAACACCTGCGGCTTCATCGATTCTGCCAAATCGGAGGCCATCGACTATATTTTGCAGACCGCCGCACTAAAAGATGCGGGGCTGGTGGGTAAAATTCTGGTCACCGGCTGCCTTTCCCAGCGCTATCAGCAGGAGGTTCTAACCGAAATGCCGGAGGTGGACGGCCTTCTGGGCACCGGCAGCTACGACCGCATTGTTCCGGCGATTGATGCCCTGCTGGCTGGAAAGCCGGTGTGCGACTTTGGCAGCATTGATGCGCCGGAGGTGGAAACAGAGCGCATTCGCACCACGCCGGAGCATTATGCCTTCATCAAAATTGCAGAGGGCTGCGACAATCACTGCGCCTACTGTGTCATTCCCTCTCTCCGGGGAAAATACCGCAGCCGCCAGATGGACGATGTACTCTACGAGGCACGGCAGCTTGCCGCATCCGGGGTGCGGGAGCTGATCGTGGTGGCCCAGGACACCAGCCGCTACGGCACGGATCTGCCCGGTCATAAGCGGCTTCTGCCGGAGCTTCTGCGCCAACTCTGCCGGATCGACGGCCTGCACTGGATCCGGGTGCATTATGTGTATCCCGATGAGATCGACGATGATTTTATCCAGGTCATGGCCACCGAAGAAAAAATCGTCAAGTATCTGGATATCCCCATTCAGCACTGCAACAGCGGCATTCTGAAGAAGATGAACCGCCGGGGCGACCGGGCCTTTTTGGAGGCGCTCTTTGCCAAGCTGCGCCAGCGCATTCCGGGCCTGGTGCTGCGCACCAGCATCATCACCGGCCTGCCAGGCGAGGGCGAGGCGGAGTTTGCAGAGCTGTGCCAATTCCTGCGGGAGCAGAAGCTGGAGCGGGTGGGCGCCTTTGCTTTTTCGCCGGAGGAGGGAACACCTGCCGCCGAGATGCCCCACCCGGATGCCGTCGTGGCTCAGCGCCGGGCGGAGATGGTGGAGTCCATTCAGGCCGGGATCATGGACGAATACGCCGAAAAGCTCCTGGGCAGCACGCTGGAGGTGCTGATTGACGGCTATGATGAGGAAATCGGCCAGTATTACGGCCGGAGCTATGCCGATTCCCCGGAGATTGACGGCCGGGTCTGGATCGCCGGTGACGGGGATTTGCGCTGCGGCAGCTTTGTCTGGGTACGGATCGACAGCACCGTGGACGGCGATCTGTCCGGCTATGTGGTGGAGGAAGCTGAAAAATGACCACTGCAAGCAAGATCACCATGGTGCGGGTCGCCTTGATCCCGCTGTATATGGTTCTGATGTATCAAAGCGGCGGTACATTCAATGTATGGATGGGCCTTGCGCTGCTGGTGTTCATCGTTGCAAGCCTTACCGACTTTCTGGACGGCAACATCGCCCGGAAGTACAATCAGGTGAGTAATTTCGGAAAATTTCTGGATCCCCTTGCCGACAAGCTGCTGGTCATTGCCGCCATGTGCATCTTCTGCCAGTGGGGCAAAATGCCCGCCTGGGCGCTGATGCTGGTGCTGACCAGGGAATTTGCCGTGACGGGCCTGCGGCTCATTGCCGTGGAGCATGGCCAGGTCATTGCCGCCGGCTGGAGCGGAAAGGTCAAAACCGCCAGCACCATGATCGGCCTGTGTGTCTGGATGGTGTTCCCCCAGATCCCGTGGGTCGGCTGGGCGGTGAACCTGGTGATCGTGGGAACGACGGTGTATTCCGGGGGAGAATATTTTGTCCGCAACTGGAAATGTCTTTGGGATAAAAAGTGAGGAGCTATGAATACAAAGGAAATCGGTGAAATTCGGCGGCATATCCGCCGGGATCGCAGCAATATGACGGCTATTTACGGCTGCTATGTGAACGATCAGCGGGAGATCGTGGCACAGTTCCGGCAAAGCACCGGCATGATGTCTGAAAACGAGAGCGAGAAATATTTTGGGCTGCTCAAGCGGGCGCTTTCTGGCAGCATTGGGAAAAATCTCATTGATGTCTGCTTCAAGACCGCCCAGGTGGCCGGCGGAGCCGAGCATCAATTTCTTATGAATTTGCGGCAAAGCGAGCTGAAAGACGAGGCGCTTTTGCAGGAATTTTATCAGAAGGTGATCGGCGCTGTTTCTCTGAATGTGCCCTACCTGATCCTGCTGGGCTGTGACCGCTACGATGTGCCCTTCCGGGGCAAGGACGGCGGTGTATCCGGCGACCAGTCCGATGAAACCTATCAGTTCCTGCTGTGCGCCATCTGCCCGGTGAAGCAAAGCAAGCCCGGCCTGCAATACATTCCCCAGGAGGGGGTGTTCCACGACGGCGGCATTTCCAATGTGGTGGCCGCCCCGGAGCTGGGTTTCCTGTTCCCGGCCTTTGACAATCGGGCGACCAACATTTATAACGCCCTGTACTACACCCACAGCAGCAAGGAAAACCACCAGGCTCTGGCGGATGCCCTGTTCCAGACGGAGCTGCCAAAGCCCGCCGCCGAGCAAAAGCTGGAATTTGAGGCGCTTTTGAGCAATTCCCTGGACGAGGAGTGCAGCATGGATGTGATCCAGACGGTTCACGACCAGATCTGCCAGCGCATTGCCATGCACAAGGAAGCCCGGGTGGCGGAGCCGCTGCTGCTGAACAAGGCGGAGGTTCAGGAGGTTCTGACGGATTGCGGCGTTTCCCAGCCTAAAATTGCCAAATTCAGCGTGGACTACGACGAGGCCTTTGGCTTCGAGGCGGAGCTGCATCCCAAAAACATCATCGACGACAAGCATTTTGATGTTCGCACCCCGGATATCAGCATTCGTGTTGCGCCGGAGCGGGCCGACCTCATCGAAACAAGGGTCATTGGCGGCATCAAGTACATTCTGATCCAGGCTGATGACGAGGTGGAGGTCAACGGCGTGCGGATCCACATTGGTGAAAAGGAGCCGTCTGCGATTTGATGCTTGCAATTCGGAGCCTTGTGCGCTATAATATGCCTATCAGGAGGTGACCAATGAGCATGAAGCAATATGTCCGCTATAAAATGAATTTCGACAGCAAATTCACCCATGCTTCTCTGTGTCTGATGGGTTTGTCCTTTTTCTTCCGCATCTTCTATTATCTGGGCCTGGGGTACGCCTTTCAGGGCGGGGTGGGGCAGTGGCTGCTTTGCGTGATCCTGCCGCTGCTCGCAGGCGGTGCCTATGTGCTTCTTGGTGTGATGAAACGGGGCACGGCCACGCTCTACGGAGTGCTGGGGCTTGCGCTTCTGCTGCTCATGGCCGTGACGAGCTGCTTTTCCGGCAGCGTGCTGCGCAGTGTGCTGGGCCTGGTGGCCTATGGGTTCAGCGGCATTCTCTTCCTTGCCTCAGCAGGGGGCTATGTGCCGGACAAAACGCCGGTTTCTGTTTTGATCGGGCTGTGCTTGGGCCTGCGGGTGCTGCTGTTTGACCTGTATGGCTTGTCCTTGGTTCAGTGGATTTTGGAGCTTTCCTCCTTGGCCATGCTGCTTTCACTCCTGCTGCTGCCCTGCGGCCTGCGCCGGAAACGCAAAAAAGCGCCGCATAAAGCGCAAATACCTCCGATGAACTCGTCTGCGGCGGAGTAACTGCTTCTGAAAAGCGAATAAAAATGTGGCACCCCTCATAAAGAAGGGTGCCATTTTGCTATATTTAGAGACCTTTTTCTGGAAAATATCCTTTGTTTTCACATTCCCCGCATCAGGAGTTCCTGGTTTACAGCGCAGCCTTCTACGGCGGAAAACATTCATACCTTTCCTCTTATTCGGGATTTGGCTCGCTGGTAGGCGGCTCGCTGGGTTCCGTTGTGGGCGGAGTTGTCACCTGCGGCGGCTCCTTCAGGCTGATCACCAGAGCATTTCGCTTTTCGTAGTGGGAATAGGCCACTGCTTTCTTGATGATCTCCCCATCGGTATAGCGGTAGACCTGGTAGGTGGTAGTGTCGTAGCCGGTGATCGGCTCCACCAGCACCTGGCCGTCCTTGTAATTGCCGGCACTGTCAGCATACAGCTCGGTGGTCAGGGTGACAGGGGTATAGGTTTTGGTGATCTCATAGGCTACATCGACGGTGTAGCTGGAATCCTTGGTACCCAGCAGGCGGATTTGCAGAGCGCCGTTGTCGGCAAGCTCAGCCTCGATGCGGATGGGCCGGCCGGTGGTGTTCTTGAAGATCAGATCCTTGCTGCCATAGAGCACATCGGCATCCAGTCCGTTTTCGATAAATCCCGGGGAATAGCTGTGATTGCTGCGCTCCAGGATCTCCAGATCGGCGGCAAGGGCGCAGTAGTACAGGGGGCTTGCCACCTGGGACAGGCCGCCGCCCAGCACCTCCTGAAGCTCCGTGTCCACATAGACTTCCACGGTTTTGTAGCCTGCGCTTGCAGTGGGCTTGCCCAGAGCGGTGTTGAAGGAAAATTCCTCGTCGGCTTTCAGGATCAGCCCGTTCAATGCCTTGCAGGCAAGGCCCAGGTTGGTCAGCAGATCCGCATTGCCGGAGGCGGTAATGCTCCGGGAGGCCAGCACATCCTTAAACAGATCTCCGGCCAGATCCTCGGCAGTGTAGGTGGGCCGCAGGAAGGTCAGGCCGATTTCCAGGGTTTGCCCCCACTGGGCGGTTTCCAGCTGGGTACGCAGTTCTTCCAGGTCAAAGCCATAGCCGTAGCTGCCCTCTACCACCTCGTAGGTGTCGGTGTCCAGCTCGGCATCCACAGGAGCGGTGCAGTAGCTGTCGAACAGCGCCTGCGCATCCAGTTCATCGGGTATGATCACCGTCAGATCGCCGGTCACCTGGAACAGATTGATGTTGTAGGCATCCATGATCTGCTCATAGAGCTTCTCCACATCCAGGCCGTATTCCGGCGTGCCCAGCGTGATGGTCAGGGTCTGATAGACCTTGCTCAGATCGATCTGCTCCGGCGGGGTGTTCAGGTCGGGCTTGCTGCCGCTGATGCTGTATTCCGGCTGAGAAAGGGTGCTGCTGTAGGTTGTGCCAAGCTGCTCCATCTCACTGCGGATATAATCCTCGTTCAGATTGAGGTAGGGCAGCACGGAAATGGTATAGGAGGAGGTGGCGGCCTGGTCCTTGGCCCGCTGCCGCTCGGCACGGGTGCCGGTGCGCCCATAATTATAGGCTGCATCCACTACGGCATCCACATCCAGGCTGGCGCCGGTGTTGCCGGGGGACAGGTTTACCGTCTGATCCTTCACCTGCACCACCATATCCAGCTTGGTATAGGTCTCTCCGGTGGCATTTATCAGGGCAATTTTGGCCTGCTCCGGCGTCTTGCCCCCCAGGTTGACACCGGCGGCATAGACATTGTTCAAAATCAGTCCGTCGTCCGGGGTGCTTTTGCTGGCCATGGCGATCACCACGATCAGGGCGATCAGAAGAACTGCCGCCACAACGCACAAAATGATGAGGGTGCGTTTGTCCATGCGCTGGAGGAAGGAGCGGCTGCTTTTCCGGGAGGGAGCCCTGCGCCGGGAAGGCGGGTCTCTGCGTTCCGGGACAGTACCGTCCAGCCGGACACGCTGGGTTCGGTCAGTTTGATGAAGAGCATCGTCCCGCCCCTCCGGCCGCTGCCGGGGTGTGCGGGGAGCCTCAGAATTTCGATTATCGATGGGAAACATCTCCTATCTGTCAGCGGCAATGCCGCAGGGGATACCAGTATTGTAGCATATTTTACGAAAAAAGCAATGACAATTCGTAACCATTCTATGAATTTCCGTCCTTGCGGCACAATTCACCGTATTTTTTGATCCATGCCCGGCTCTGGCGCAGGCTGTCAGAGCCGCCGCTGAGCTTTAGGCGCATGGTCGGCTGCTTGGCGGTGGCCACAAAGCTCAGGCGGTTTTTGTACTCCGGGGCATTGCACAGCAGGGTCATGGCCTCAAAATCCAGCTCCGTCAGGGTGAACAGCACATCGCCGCCTTTCTGGCGCACATCCTGAACGCCCAGCGCCTGGGCCTGGGCACGCATCAGGGCGATGTCGATGAGGTTCAGCACGCCCTTGGGCGGTTCGCCGTAGCGGTCGATGATCTCGTCCAGCAGGTCATCGGCATCCTCCTGGCTGCGAATGGCGGCCATGCGGCGGTACAGATCCATGCGCTCCTCCCCCCGGGACACATAGGCCTGGTCGATGTTGGCGGTGATGCTGAGATCGGCGGTGCATTCCGGGGCCTTGGGCTTTTCCCCCCGCTCCTCCAGAATGGCCTCGTCCAGCAGCTTCAAATACATATCGTAGCCCACACTCATCATATGCCCGCTCTGCTCGGCACCCAGCAGATTGCCGGCGCCCCGGATCTCCAGATCCCGCATGGCGATCTTGAAGCCGGAGCCAAATTCGGCAAAGTCCC
>CAYLHM010000060.1:0-7567 GCA_964383485.1 uncultured Oscillospiraceae bacterium | reverse complement strand
GTCACGCTTCCGCCCACATCATCGCAGTTTACAGCAAAAGCGGAGTCGATGTTCAGCGCCGGGCCTTCATAGGTAAAGGTGATCTCCTTGGCCGTCTGGCCGTCCCCCACCAGCTTGTGCCCGGCGAACAGCACAACATGGAGGGTGTTGTCGTCCGGCCAGGGCAGCTCCGTCTTGGGTGCTGCGGCGGCAGCAGGCTCCCGGCCGAACAGGGTGTCGATGCTGATGCCGAACAGGTCGGCCAGCTTGGGCAGCAGGCTGATATCCGGGCAGCACTGGTCGGACTCCCACTTGGACACCGCCTGATTGCTTACCCCCAGCTCCTGAGCCAGAGCATCCTGGGTGAGGTTGTTCTGTTTTCTGAGTTCTGCTATTTTATTTCCCAGTGTCATTTATGCTGATCCTCCTTCAAAATAATTTGTAGCTACGCCTAAAAAGTACCATGCAGCGGCAAAAAATGCAACCAATTATTAGTTGATTTTAAGAAAAATCCTTTCCAACCAGCGGTTGGAAAGGATTTTTGGGCTTTTTGTAGGCGGCGGAGAGGGCTTGCGGCAGCCTTAAATACCCTCTCAGTCGTGCCGCTTCGCTTAGGCCTTGCCGTCGGAGCCGAGAACATAGACGATCTTGTGGGCCACCATGTCCTTTACCGCCTGACGGGCGGGCTTCAGGTACTGACGGGGGTCGAAATGATCGGGATGCTCGGCAAAATACTTGCGGATGTTGCCGGTCATGGCCAGACGGATATCGGAGTCGATGTTGATCTTGCACACGGCCAGCTTGGCAGCCTGACGGAGCTGATCCTCGGGGATGCCGATGGCATCGGGCATATTGCCGCCGTACTGGTTGACCATCTTCACAAACTCCTGGGGCACAGAGGAGGAGCCGTGCAGCACGATGGGGAAGCCGGGCAGGCGCTTGATGCACTCCTCCAGCACATCGAAGCGCAGGGGAGGCGGCACCAGAATGCCGTCGGCATTGCGGGTACACTGAGAGGCCTTGAACTTGTAGGCGCCGTGGCTGGTGCCGATGGCGATGGCCAGGGAGTCACAGCCGGTGCGGGAGACGAACTCCTCCACCTCTTCGGGGTGGGTGTAGCTCTCCTTGCCATGCTCCACGGAAACCTCGTCCTCTACGCCGGCCAGGGTGCCCAGCTCGGCCTCGACCACCACGCCGTGGTCATGGGCATACTCCACGACCTTGCGGGTCAGGGCGATATTTTCCTCAAAGGGCTTGGAGGAGGCGTCGATCATAACGGAAGTGAAGCCGCCGTCGATGCAGCTCTTGCACAGCTCAAAGCTGTCGCCATGGTCCAGGTGCAGGGCGATGGGGATCTGGGGATTTTCGGCAACGGCGGCCTCCACCAGCTTCACCAGGTAGGTGTGGTTGGCATAGGCACGGGCGCCCTTGGACACCTGCAGAATGACCGGGCTGTTCAGCTCGCCGGCCGCTTCGGTGATGCCCTGAACGATCTCCATGTTGTTGACATTGAAGGCGCCGATGGCGTAGCCGCCGTCGTAGGCCTTCCGAAACATTTCCTTTGTAGTTACCAGAGGCATATTCAAACACTCCTTTTATATCTGCGGCTGAAGCCGCTATTTGACATTTCCATTATATCATATTATTTCCGTTTTTCAATAATAAATATTTGCTATCCGGAAAATTTTGTGGTATAATGATAAATGAAAGGTTTTTTGAACCGGGAATTTGTAACGAATTTTAAGGAGGTAATACCAATGTCTGAAAAAATTTTGGAAGGTGCGCTGATCATCGGCCAGTCCGGCGGCCCCTCCGCTGTGATCAACTGCTCCGCCTACGGGGTGATCAAGGCCGGCCTGGAAAATCCCCACATCACCAAGGTCTACGGCGCTTTCCACGGCATCAAGGGTGTCCTGAACGATCAGCTCATGATCATGGACGAGGAGGATCCCGCCGAGCTGGAAAATATGCTCCATACCCCCTCCTCTGCTCTGGGCTCCTGCCGCTATAAGATCGCCGACCCCGATGTGGACGACACCGACTACAAGCGCATTCTGGAGATCTTCAAAAAGTACAATGTCCGCTACTTCTTCTACAACGGCGGCAACGACTCCATGGACACCTGCAACAAAATTTCCAAGTATATGAACAAGGTGGGCTATGAGTGCCGGGTGATGGGTGTGCCCAAGACCATCGACAATGACCTGGCCGGTACCGATCACTGCCCCGGATTCGCCTCCGCTGCCAAGTATATCGCCACCTCCGTGATGGAGGTCAGCCGTGACAGCCAGGTGTACGACACCGGCATGATCACCATTATCGAGTGCATGGGCCGCCATGCCGGCTGGCTCACCGCCGCCGCTGCCCTGGCCGGGGTCAAGGGCGACGGGCCTGATCTGATCTACCTGCCCGAGCGGGACTTTGACATGGACGCATTCATCGCCGATGTGAAGCGCATCTACGGCGAGAAGAAGAACTGCATCGTGGCCGTGTCCGAGGGTGTCCACTATGCCGACGGCACCTTTGTTTCCGAGGCCAAGACCTCCGGCACCGACGGCTTCGGCCATGCCCAGCTGGGCGGTCTGGCGGCTCGCCTGGCCGATGTGGTGAAGAAGGAGACCGGCGCCAAGGTGCGGCCCATCGAGCTGAGCCTGCTCCAGCGCTGCGCTGCCCACTGTGCCTCCGGCACCGACATTGCCGAAGCCTTCATGTCCGGCAAGGTGGCGGTGGAGTCCGCCGTGTCCGGCGTTACCGACAAAATGGTGGGCTTCAAATGCACCCGCAGCGCCGATGGCTACAAGTGCGAGCCGGAGCTGTTCGACCTGAGCCTGGTGGCCAACACCGAGAAAAAGGTGCCCCAGGAGTGGATCAACGAGGCCGGCAACGGCGTGACCCAGGGCTTCATCGACTACTGCCTGCCCCTGATCCAGGGTGAGACCGGCATGGTCAAGGAGGACGGCCTGCCCCGCTTCGTCCGGCTGAAGAGGGTTTTTGCACATTAAGGCATGAGCCTTTGGCTCTCCCTCTGGGGGAGCTGGCACCGGCGAAGCCGGTGACTGAGAGGGTCATTCCCGGCCACTGCATTTATGGGGCAAGAGAATACTCAAATGAACAGGGACTGCTTCGGTTTTTGGAAGCAGTCCCTATTTTAATTCGTCTGTGTCCAATTCTGCATCTACGCAAGCTCCTCGCCGCCCAGGAACACCCGGCGGCCCGTATAGTCCCTGCGGCACACGATGAAATCCGCCAGCTTGCCCTGAGCAATGCTGCCCACCCGATCCTGCACCCCCAGGGCACAGGCGGGATTTTCCGTGGCGGCACGGACGGCATCCTCCTCGGCAATGCCAAAGTGGATGGCATGGACCATGCAGTCAAACAAATTGGTGGCAGAGCCGGCAATCGTGCCGTCTGACAGCCGGGCCACGCCCCCGGACAGGTACACCGTCTGGCCGCCCAGCTCATATTCCCCATCGGGCATCCCGCAGCAGCGCAGGGCATCGCTGATGAGTACCATGCGGTCACCGCCGAACATGGTAAAGGCCAGGCGCACCGCCGCCGGGTGGACATGCAGCCCGTCGCAGATCAGCTCGGCACGGACACTGGGGCACTCCACCGCCGCCGGGATCACCCCGGGATTGCGGTGATGAATGCCGGGCATTCCGTTGTACAGGTGGGTCAGGTGGGTGGCGCCCCGCTGGAACGCCATGCTGGCGTGGTCATAGTCCGAGTCTGTGTGGGCCACGGATACGGTGCAGTATTTGCAGGCCCGCTCCACAAATTCCGCTGCGCCGGGCAGCTCCGGGGCCACATCCACAATGCGGATCAGGCCGCCGCAGTCCTGATACAGCTTCAAAAAACCCTCAAAATCCGGGTTTTTCAGGTATTTCCCGTTCTGCGCCCCCTTTTTCTTCTCGGAAAAGTAGGGGCCTTCCATCTGAATGCCCATGAGCCGGGCATGGCCCTGGGGCGCCTCGTCCGCCAGGCGGCGGGCATTGCCGAAGGCTTTCGCCAGCACCTCATAGGGCAGGGTCATGGATGCCGGGGCAAAGGAGGTAATGCCGTTCCGGGCCAGGTAGCGGGCCATGGTTTTCAGGCCCTCGTAATCGCCGTCGGAAAAATCCTGGCCGGAATTGCCATGGTTATGCACATCGATCAGTCCGGGGATCACCGTGGCCCCATGCAGATCCACAGCAGTCACAGGCGCCCGGCCGGGGAGAACGGCGCCGAAAACACCGTCGTGTACCTCAAAGGCGCCCAGGCGGAACTGATGATCGGCGCAATAAATGCGTGCGTTTTTATAAAACATATTTTCTCCCTTCAAAGGCTCAGCCAATATCCGGCAGGCTGGCAGCGGCCACGGATTGGCCCACCCGACGGGTATGCTCGTCGGGGAGCATGACCTGAATGCGGCTGTTCAACTCCGGAAATTCATCGGCCAGAATGTGCCGGCAGGTGGTCAGAATTTCCTCGCCGCCCTTGCCGGACATGACCCGGCCCAGCACCATGACCTTTTCCACATCGTAATACTGGGCGTACTGCACCACGCCATAGGCCAGGTAGCAGCCGATGTTGCGGAACACCCGCCTGGCCCGCTCATCGCCGTTTTCCATGAGCTTTTGCACATGGTTCAGCTTTTCGGCGGGGGTAAGGCCCTCGTCCAGCCGGATCCCGGCCCTGGGGGCCAGCTTGATCACTGCATCCTGTGAAAAATATTTGCAGCCCACGCCGATATCCGTAGACCATTCGTCGGCCACGGCTTCCTCGTTCAGATCCACCGGCGCAAAGGCCAGCTCGCTGACCCAGCCCGGCACCTGCCGCTCCCGGTTTACATAACCCACGGCCTCGCTGGTGCCCATGGCGATGCCCATAAGGGCTCCGCAGCCCATACCCATGGCACCGGCCAGGGCGGTCACATCACCGTCGTTGGCAACCACCACCGGGACCGGGCCAATGGCCGCTCCGGCGCGGTCGTAGATGGTTTTCACCTCGTCCCAGCGGCTCCTGGGCACCTTGATGAACAGGCTGGAAACCATGGGCGCATTCCCGATGAACACCCCGGCGGAGGAAACGCCGATGCCGTCCACCCGGGGCATTTTAGAGGCGGCGGTGCGGAAGGACTCCAGAATGCCCTCGTACTGATAATTGGGATCTGCCTGGGTCTTGGGGTGCCAGACCACCTCCTCGGAATAGACGACCTGGCCATCGATCACCGCCGACACCTTGCGGTCGGAGCCGCCGGCATCAAAGCCGATGCGGCAGCCGTTGATGTGGCCGCCAATGGGTCTGGGGGCTTCGTTGGGGGCTGGGCAGGCCTCCAGGGGCAGCTCCACCACCTCCGGCTCCCGCTCATAGAGCTTATAGAAGAAATCCCAGTCAAATGCCCGTTCGCCGTCGGGGCTATAAGCCTTTTTCAGCCGCCGGGCCAGATCCGGGCAGCCGCAGATATAGATGCGGAAGCCGCCGATGGACCACAGCAGGAATTTGACATACCGCTCCACATAGCGGTAATCCGCCCGGGCCATCTCCGGCGTGCCGTAAATGTGGGTGCGCCGCACGGTGATATTCCCCTTGTCCCGCTCAATGGCAATGGCCAGGGGCTTTTTTGCGCCCTTACGGTACTGCTCGGCCCAGATGCCAAAGGGAATAAAGCCCGGATCCAGATCCGGCCCGTGGGCAATGCTCCATTCAATTCCAAGATAGTTCATACCATGCTCCTTTTGGGATATCCGTAAGGAGCTGTAAAAAAGACTTGTGTCATTCCGGCAAGCAGCGCACACCCAATAAGCGGTCTGGTTCGCAATGATATCTTCTTTACAGCCCCATGGTTTATACAATTACGGACGCAGTTCCGATGCCACCTGGGCCACGATCCGCTCCATATCCGCCTGCTTTGCCAGCATATCGGACACCAGCTTGATCTGTGCCCTGGCCCGCACCAGATTATGCTCCGGGTAGGCGATTTTGAAGTAGAGATCTCCCTCCAGATAGTCCTTCAGGAAGCGGGTAGCTACCTCCAGAGTCATGATGATGGCGCCCATGGGCAGCAGCTCCACCTCCCGGTCGGTCAGGGCCGTGGCCGTCTCCAGATACCCTCTGGTGTAGACCTCAAAAAGGTGGAGATCCAGGGACATTTTCGACACATCCGGCTCGTCCTCAACGGCGGTGGCCGCACCGAAGCGAATGGAATCGCCAAAATCATACAGGCTCAGGCCGGGCATGACCGTATCTAAATCCAGCACGCACAGGGATTTGCGGGTGTGCCGGTCCAGCAGCACATTGTTCAGCTTGGTGTCGTTGTGGGTGACCCGCAGGGGCAGCTCGCCGCTGATGCGCATATTTTGCAGGGTGCCGCCCAGCTCCTCCAGGGACAGCAGGTATGCGATCTCCTGAGCCACACCTGCGGCACGGCCCACGGCATCGGCAGCCACTGCCGCCTTAAACTGGGCATAGCGGTCGATGGTGTTGTGAAATTCCGGGATGGTCTCATACAGGGTGTGGGCCGGGAAATCCGACAGCAGGCTCTGGAAGCGGCCAAAGGCCAGGGCGCTCTGATAGAAATCCTCGTCGGACTCCGGGGCATCCAGGCAGAAGCCGCCAACGAAATCATAGGCTCGCCAGTATTCCCCCTGCTCATCCCGGTGGTAGTATTTTCCGTCGTATGTAGGAATAAAGTGCAGCGCATACCGGGGATCGTCCACCCGGCTCTGCAAAAAATCCGTGACGGCGCTGACATTTTCCATCAGCCGCACGGGATCCTTAAACACATAGGAATTGATGCGCTGAAGGACATACTCCCGACCTGTGTCGGTGGTCAGCTTCAGCGTATAGTTGATGTGCCCATGCCCGAACGCCTGGCAGCGCAGGGGTTCTCCGTTCAGCCGGAAGGCATAGGCCGCCCGTTCCATTTGCATAAGAGGTTCACCTCGTAGTTGTTCCTTCAAAACAGTACATGAAAAAATACTGTTAGAGAATTATTTTACCATATCCGCCCGGAAAAAGCAATCCCTAAAAGCAGCAATTTCCCGGCATATCCCTTGCGCTTTTTTGGGAAATGTGCTATAAAAGGCCCATTTTCGGACGAAAATCCCTTGCCGTCCGCTCGTCCCTGCGTTTTTAGAGGCTCCCAGGAACAAGCATGGCAGATAAAAAAGCACGCCGAAGCGTGCTTTTGGAGCAGGGTACGGGAGTCGAACCCGCCTTCACGGCTTGGGAAGCCGTTGTATTACCGATATACGAACCCTGCATCTTGGGTATTATAGCATATCGCAACGGGAATTTCAAGCCCTTTTCACCGATATTTTTCGACAAATTTCGCAGTGCCATGGGCCAGGCCATCCCCCTGGCCATTATTTATTAATATATTGACTGCGGCTTATCTTGATCGTATATGCACAGCCGTTGCTGCTCCCACACATTTGCTGATAATCAAAGCTGTCGGTAAGCATCAAAATTATCCACGAGTAATCATACTCATGTCCCGTAATAGGGTTTATACTGTTTTCAGATAGTGTATCAAGCCGATAAATCATTTTGCGCCTCAATAATGGATGATAATATCCTATGCTTTTGACGATTTCAAATTCGTTTT
>CAYLHM010000059.1:0-7591 GCA_964383485.1 uncultured Oscillospiraceae bacterium | reverse complement strand
GCAGCGATTTATTCAGAGTTTCCTAAAGAACAAGCTCAGGAGGTTTCCTATGTCCGCCACCATTGCCGCCGTATCCACCGGCAGCCAAATAAGCGCTATCGGCATTCTCCGCCTTTCCGGGGATCACTGCGCCCAAATTGCCGGGAAGGTCTGCACGCTGGACTGCGGGCTTCCTCTGGAGCAGGCGCCCAACCGCAAGCTCATGCTGGCCCGGCTCCACGATACTCAGGGCCGGGTGCTGGACCACTGCATGGCCGTGTACACCCGCGGCCCGCACAGCTACACCGGCGAGGACACGGTGGAGCTGCATTGCCACGGCTCCCCGGCCCTGCTGGCCGCCGGGCTGGAGGCGCTGTACGGAGCCGGGGCAAGGCCCGCAGGCCGGGGCGAATTTACCAAACGGGCATTTCTGAACGGCAAGCTGGATCTGACTCAGGCCGAAGCCGTGATCGACCTGATCGAAGCGGAAACCGCCGATGCCGCCGCCAATGCCGCCGGGCAGGTGGGCGGCGCCCTCCGCCGGAAGCTCCAGCCGGTATATGACGATTTTGTCAATCTTTGCAGCCATTTTCACGCCGTTTTGGACTATCCGGACGAGGATATTGAAGATTTTGGCCTGGAAAATTACCGGGGACTTCTGCGCCGGAATATGCAGGAGCTGGACACACTGCTGCGCACCTGCGGCCAGGGGCAGATCCTCCGCCGGGGCGTAGCCGCCGCCATTGTGGGCAAGCCCAATGTGGGCAAATCCAGCCTGCTCAACGCCCTGGCCGGGTTTGAGCGGGTCATCGTCACCGGCATTCCCGGCACCACCAGAGATACCGTGGAGGAAAGCGTGCAGCTCGGCTCCGTCCGTCTGCGGCTGATGGACACCGCCGGCATTCATGAAACCGCTGATGCCGTGGAGACCATGGGCGTGGAGCGCTCCAGAGCAGCCATCAGGCAGTCGGATCTGACCATTTTTGTGTGCGACGGCTCCCGGCCCCTGGACACAGAGGATCAGGCCGTTTTGCAGGCCTGCCGGGAAGCGCCCCGGGTCATTGCCCTGATGAACAAATCCGATTTGGGCGCCGTTGTCCAGGCCGATGACCTGCCCTTTGACACCGTGATCCCGGTTAGTGCCAGAACCGGGGCCGGTCTGCGGGAGCTGACCCAGGCGGTGGAGGCCCTGTTTGCCGGATCCGCCCCCTGCGACGGCTCCATTCTCACCAACGCCCGCCAGGCCGATGCCATCCGCCGGGCACGGGATGCCATTTCCTCCGCCTTGGACGGCCTGAGCCTGGGGCTGACCCCGGATGCGGTGCTGACCGATGTGGAGGAAGCCATGGCCGCCATCGGCGAGGTCACCGGCGCCACCGTGCGGGAGGATATCACCGCCCGGATTTTTGAACGCTTTTGTGTAGGAAAGTGAAATTATGATCTATTTAGACAACTCCGCAACCACCAAGCCCTGCCCCGAGGCGGTGGAGGCAATGAGCAGGGCATTGACTTCCGGCTGGGCCAACCCCAGCGCCCTGTACAGCTTCGGCATTGATGCCGCCCGGCAGCTCCGCCAGGCCCGCAGCCAGGTCGCCGCCGCCCTGGGTGCGGAGCCGGATCGGGTGTTTTTCACCTCCGGCGGCACGGAAGCGGACAACTGGGCCGTTTTCGGCGCCATGCAGCGCATGGGCAAGCGGGGAAAGCACATTGTCACAACCGCCGTGGAGCATCACGCCGTTCTGAACTGCATGAAGGCCCTGGAGGCTCAGGGCTTTGAGGTCACCTATCTCCAGCCGGATCAGCTGGGGCAGATCACGCCGGAAGCTCTGCAAAAGGCTCTGCGCAGAGATACCGTTCTGGTTTCCGTGATGATGGTGAACAACGAGGTCGGCTCGGTGATGGACATCGGCAAAATGGCCAGGCTGACCCACCGGCTCTGCCCGGAGGCCATTTTTCACACCGATGGGGTGCAGGGCTTTTTGAAAATTCCCTTTTCCGCCAAGACCCTGGGGGCCGATCTGATCAGCGTGTCCGCCCACAAAATTCACGGGCCGAAGGGTGCCGGCGCCCTGTATATCAGCCCCCGGCTCCGCTCCTTCCCGCCCCTGATGCTGGGAGGCGGCCAGGAAAACGGCCTGCGCAGCGGCACCGAGGCCACCCCCGCCATTTTGGGCTTTGCCGCCGCCTGCGGAGCCGTTGCGCCCCAGGCCCAGAGGGATGCCCGGCGGGAAAAGGCCCTGCTGGAGGGCTGCATTGAAAAGTTATGTAAACTAGACGGGGTGGTCATCAACGGCAGTCACCAGGCCCCCCACATTCTCAATCTGTCCATTCCCGGTGTTCCCACCCAAAATACCATCAACATCTTACAGGATGCCGGGATCTGTGTATCCGCCGGCTCCGCCTGTGCCAAGGGCCACCGCAGTCACACCCTCACCGCCATGGGCCTGGCCCCGGAGATCATCGACGGCTCCTTCCGCATCTCCCTGTGCCGGGACAGTACCCAGGCCGAGCTGGATGCTCTGGTGGCGGGCGTGGCCTCCGTTCTGCAATGGAAAAACCGATAAACGAGAGGGAATATGATGAAAAAGCGACTATGGATGGCCCTGGACAATGCCGCCAAAATCTTCCCCGCCGCCCGCAGGCGCCACTGGAGCAATGTGTTCCGCATCAGCGCCACCTTCACCGAGGAGATCGACACCCAATGTCTGTCCGCCGCCCTGGAGCGGGTGGTCCGGCGCTTTCCCTCCACGGCGGTGTGCGTGAAGCCGGGCTTCTTCTGGTATTATATCGAAGAAATACCCCATGCGCCGCCCATCATGGAGGAAAAGCCCTATCCCCTGTCCCGTATGCCCTTTGACGATATCCGCAAGTGCGCCTTCCGGGTGATCGTGTATAAAAGCCGCCTGGCTGTGGAATTTTTCCACGCCGTCACCGACGGCACCGGCGGCCTGATTTTTGTGAAAACCCTGACGGCAGAGTATATCCGCCAGAAATACGGTGTTCCGGTTCCCTGCACCGGGGGTATTCTGGATCCCAACGACCCGCCATCGCCCCAGGAGCTGGAGGACAGCTTTCAGAAATATGCCGGGCCATCCCCCTGCTCCCGTGCGGAGGCCAATTCCTTCCGCATTCTGGGCAAGCGGGAGGAGGACGGCTACAAAACCGATACCGTCTTTTTGTTTGATGCTGAGGATATCATCGCCCGGGCCAGGGAAAAGGGCATCACCGTCACCGCCTACTTTTCCTCCGTTCTGCTGCTGGCCGCCCTGCGCATTCAGGAGCAGACCGTGCCCAATCCCCGCCGCCGCAAGCAGGTGAAAATCTCCATTCCAGTCAACCTGCGCAAGATGTTCCCCTCCCAAAGCCTGCGGAATTTCATGCTCTATGCCAATCCCGGCATTGACCCCAGGCTGGGGCAGTACAGCTTCGACGAGATCTGCACCATCGTCCACCACCAGATGAAGCTGATGATCACGCCCAAAAACATGGCGGCCCTCATCGCCCGGAATGTGGGGGACGAAAAGCCGGTGCTGCTGCGGGCCACGCCCCTGTTTCTCAAGAATTTCATTATGAAGCTGGTGTTCGATGCCGTGGGGGAGAAAAAAGCCTGCTTCAGCTTTTCCAATCTGGGGCGGGTGGAGCTGCCGGAGGAATATACCCGCTATGTCCGGCGCATGGAGTTTGTCATCGGCGTGCAGGCCAATGCCCCCTATAACATCGGTGCGCTGACCTATGGCGGCACCATGTATGTGAACATCATTCGCAACATTTCCCAGCCGGTGCTGGAGCGGGCGCTGTACGGCGTTTTGAAGGAGCTGGGGATCCGCACCTGTGTGGAAAGCAACACCCGGAGCAAAGGAGGAAGCCATGTACTGTATAAACTGCGGCGTTGAGCTGTCCGAGGGCCAGGCCGTCTGCCCCATCTGCCAAACGCCGGTCTGCCACCCGGATTTTCCCCCGGATCCCGACCTGTTTACCTTCCCGGCAAAGCCATTTCCCTCCGAGGCCGTCAACCGCAGCGCTCTGATGTTCGTCATCACCGTCATTTCGGCCCTGGTCACGGTGCTGCCTCTGCTGCTGGAGCTGCTCATCGCCGGGCACATCGTGTGGTCGGGCTATGTGGCCGGGGGCGTACTCCTGGGCTACATCTTTTTCCTGCTGCCCCTGTGGTTCCGCAATCCCAGTCCGGCCGTTTTTGTGCCCTGTGATTTTGCCGCCACGGCGCTGTACCTGCTGTATATCGACCTCAAGGTGGGCGGCGGCTGGTTCCTGCCCTTTGCCCTGCCGGTGACGGCCATGCTGTGCGTGATCGTCACCGCCGTCAGTGTTCTGCTGTACTACCTGCACCGGGGCCGGCTGTACATCATCGGCGGCGGGTTGATCGCCATGGGTGCCTTTTCCGTGTACCTGGAGCTGTTCATCTGGCTGGCCTTTGATTTGCAGCGGTTTGTGTTCTGGTCGCTGTTTCCTCTGGCGGCGCTGACGGTGCTGGGCATGATGCTCATTATCATCGCCATTGTCAAGCCCTTTAAGGAAGCTCTGCGGAAATATTTCAATGTATAAAAAAGAGGCTGTCTTGCCAACACGGTAGGACAGCCCCTATTTTTTGAAAACGCTGTCATTTCGAGCGGGCGAAGCGAGTCGAGAAATCGTGGCACTGATTTCACTGCCACAATAACCGCAAGTGCGTAGATTCCTCGACTCGCAAGCTCGCTCGGGATGACAAAATGTTCTAAAATGGTAGTTCTCTACAAAAAACTGAGCTTTATGCCGCCTGATCCCAGGGGGCCTGCGTCCAGCCGGTTCCTTCAAATGCCCGGCTCATGCAGTCCAGAAAAAAGTCCAGCTTGGCTTTCATGTGCGGAGCAGCCTCAAAATCCACCGCCTGATCATCGGACATCCAGTTCTCAAACAGCCTGGCCCGGTCCTCCCAGGGGAAGGTCATGGAATAGAGATCTACAAAATAGGTGCCGGACACATCTCCGTCCACCTCCTGTATGCTATAGGCAAAGCCCCAGTTCTCCTCAAAACCGAAATCCATGTAGGTGTAGGTGTAGCAGTCGCCATACACCTGTTCATCGGGGTTCAGCGCCTTCCACTGCTCCTCGTCCAGGTAGTTCACGCCGCCGAACAGCTCCAGAGCGGTCATATAATCCTCAATGGAATGGGCAATTTCATGATGCAGCGTGGTCGCCAGGGCATTGGGGACTTCGCAGTCGATGGCAATGATCTGCCTGCCGTTGATCTCGTTTTGGAAGCCCCCGGCATAGCTGAGGGTCCCGTCCTGAATGCCCATCAGGGTGTCGGCAATGTAAAAGTCGTGCCCCTGCACGCTGCCGATGCTCATCTGCCGGAAAAAGTCCGCCGGATATTTTCCCAGCTCACGCTCCAAAACATCCAAAGCCCCGCTGACGGAATCGTAGTCCAGCAGGGGCGAAACGGCATAATCCGCCAGAATGCAGGCGCATTCCTCCCCGAGATAGATGCGAATGCCCATGCGCTCCTCCAGAGCATCTGCCCGCTGCCGCAAAGGCTCCAGCTCCTCCCGCACCTGGGTGGGGGTATAGTCGTGCATATTCAGGCCCTCCGGCTCCGGCGCAGACGGCCTGCTGCCCAGCTCATAAGGCTCGAAGCGCAGCCCGCTCTCCGGCCCGTCTGCCGTGCCCAGCTTCCAGACATAATACAGCCGGTTCCCTGCGCCGTCATATAGCTGCAGGAGCATTCTTCCGCTGTCCAGCAGGATCGGCTGCTGGCACAGATCCACCTCGCCCCGTTCGCTGTCCGGATCCACCGGGTTGCCGTTGTCGATGGTAAAGGCGGTGCTGTCGAGCAGAGAGCCGTCCTGCAAGCTATACAGGAACAGGCGCAGCCCGTTGTCCATGGGTTCTGCGAACAGCACCTGGCCGCTTTCCAGCACATACAGCGTGCAGTACTTCGGCTCGCCCTCCCAGCGGCAGTCCCAGCGCTGCTCGCCCTTGCAGATGATCCACTGGGAAATACCGAACTGCTCGTTGTAAACCGTTTCAATATATGTATTTTGTTCCGTCTGAATATCGGTATAATCCGTCGCCGGGACATACAGCATCTCGCCGCTGCTGCAATCCAGAATGCCCCGGTAGTATTTGAGATCGCCGCCCATGCAGGAGATGTCGGCATAATCGGTTCCGGCATCATCGGTGATCACACCGTGGACAAAGGTCACACAGTAGTTGTTCTTTACCTCGATTTGCCGCTGCTGACCGTTCTCCAGGCACAGCAAGGCCCCTCGCTGCACATAGTAGCAGCGCTTTCCGTCGGAGGAAATCGCATAAAAAAATTCCTCCAAAGGAAAGCTGCCGATGCTTTCCAGTCCAAGGCCATAGCAGTCCACCCGGCCCTGTTCCGCAGAATAGACACTCACCGCCCCGGCACCTAGATCAACGACCTCGGCGCCAAAGTCAATGGGGACTGCGGCCAGCGGCTGACCGTCGGCCCCCAGCCAGGATAATCCGCTGCTGTAGCCCTCGTCGCCTTCGTCCACAGTGTACTCCACCAGCACGCCCTGCTCATTCCAGAAGCGGGTGGTCAGGCTGAACAGCGGCTTGCCCTCCATTTGCGCATCGGCATCCAGCTGGGCGGTGAGAAATACATCGCCCAGGGCGTTGACCGTGGGTGTTTCAAAATAGGTATAGCCCTGAATATGCAGAGGATTTCCGTCCTCCAGCCGGACAGGCTGGGTCGGTGCCGCAGTGGTTTCCGGCGCAGCCACGCTGGCGGAGGGCTGGGGCGCAGGCTCCCGGCGAATGCAGCCTGTGCAGCACAGCAGCAGGGCCAGGGCCCCCAAAACGCACAGTATCTTTTTCATAAGGCTGTTGCCTCCTTTTCATCGTTCCTCAGTGTACAAAACATAGGCATGACATTCTCATCACTTTTGCATCATATTTGTATCCTATTCCTCCACAAGCTCAGAAAATTCCGCAGACAGATGCCTGCGGAATTTCGTCTGATACGGTTTTAGTAGGCCACGCCCCAATAGACCATCTTGTCGGCCTTTTTGCCGCAGATGGCGCAGGTGTCGGCCAAATGCTCCTGAAGGAACGGAATGTTCCGGGAGGACATACCGGCCACCTCTTTTATCTTCAGCTCGCATTCCGGGTCGCCGCACCACATGGTCTTGATGTAGCCGCCGTGGGCCTCCTGCAGCGCCTTGGCCTCCTCCAGGGAGTGGGCCTCATAGATATGCTCGTCCAGGTTCTGCTTGGCCTTGGCGTACATGCCCTCATGCACCAGCCGGAGCTGCTCCGCCACCGCCGTCTCCAGATCGGCCAGCTTGGCCACGGTCTTTTCGCCGTCGTTCCGGCGCACCAGCACGCACTGGTCGTTCTCCAGATCCCGGGGGCCGCACTCTAAGCGCAGGGGCACGCCCTTCATCTCGTGCTCGGCGCACTTCCAGCCCATGGAATTGTCGCTGTCGTCCACCTTGACCCGGTATCCTGCGGCAAGCAGCCGTACTTTCAGTTTCTGAGCCGCCTCCAGCACGCCGGGCTTGTGCTGGGCCACGGGCAGGATCACCACCTGCACCGGGGCGATCTTGGGGGGCAGCACCAGGCCGTTGTTGTCGCCGTGGGTCATG
>CAYLHM010000058.1:0-7640 GCA_964383485.1 uncultured Oscillospiraceae bacterium | reverse complement strand
CCCGAATAATCTGTCGGCGTGCCGCCGTAGTAGACCTTATAGGTCGTCTCGTTGGCGGCGTAGTCTGTCACCACGATGGTCACATACTCGCCCGCAGAATCGTCCAGATCCGCCGTGACGCCGCAGACCTGGTTGGCCTGGGTCTGGGTCGGCACTCCGGCTGCGAGGATCTCGCTGGCATGGCCGTCCAGAATTTGGATGGAGGAAATGTACTGGTTATCCTGGGCAATCACCGTCAGGTCGCCGGTCAGCAGATCCTTGCTCACCGACAGCAGCTCCGGGGCGGTATCGTCCACGGTGAAGGTGTCGGACAGGAATGCGCCCTCGCCCAGAACGCCGGATTCGATCAGTTCTATCGCCTTTTCGGCGCTCATTTCCAGGACGGTGTTGCCGTCGGCATCCGTCGTTTCTTCCATGAGCAGATCCTCATAGTACTCCGGGATGGCCACAACGCCCACGGTAAACTGGTCGCCCTCTTCCAGGCCCAGGGATGCGACCTTCTTGTTCATGGTGATGCTGTATGCGGTGTCGTACCAATATCCGCCGTTGGAGTAATAGAACGCACCCAGCGCCTGCTCGTTGAGAACGGTATTGCCGATCACATTGCCATCGGCATCCTGATAGTACACGAACAGAGCCGCCGCATTGCGGATCAGTGAGAACTGGTACCCATACAACGAGCTGCCCGAGGAAATGGCCAGCCGGTCGGCAGGATAGGTCTCCTCGACGAAATAGGGGTTGCCGATGGAGTAATAATTGGAGCTGTCACCGGGGTAACGGATGATCAGGTTGTTGGTCGCCAGGACACCGGTGTAGGGCATATCATAGGAGGTATCGTTATAATAGGCATACAGGTACTCGGTATAAGACAGGCGGTCGTACATAGACGGCTCCGTCCAGTTGCCGTAGAAGCCCAGCACCGGGATGGAGTGGGTCGGTGCTACCACGCCCTCTTCGGTGGTGTGCGGCTCTACATAGGTGTAGCCTTCGATGTATGCGCCCTTGGGATACTCTTCGTCCAGGGTTTCCTTGTCCGTCAGCGTAACGGTAACGGTGACGGTGGTGCTGCCGTTGGCAGGAACCTTCACAGTCTCGACGACCAGAGCCTTCAGCAGCAGGTAGGCATCATAAGAGGTCACGCTGCCGTCGCCGTCCAGGTCGGCGATCTCGTTGATTTCCGAAATGCTCCCCACAACATAGTTGATGATGACCTGGGCATCGTCGGCGTCGGTGTCGCCGTCGTGATCGAGGTCACATTCAAACGGGGCTGTGGGAACATACACTACGCCATCCACGGTGTAGGTGACGGAGGTGCTGATCGGTGTCGTCCAGGTGTCGAGATAAGAGCTTCCCGCATACTCAAAAATGTCCTGGGTGAAGAACTCGCTGCGCAGGGTGTACGCATTCTCGGTATCTGTCAGGTTGTTGATGGTAAAGGTGTAGCTGTAAACGCCTTCCCGATCCGGGTCATCGCCCAGCTCCGCCTTGACCTTACCGTCGGAAGCGGTGCCGCTGAGGTTGTCCTCCATCATGATGTAGGCATCGGCAGAGATCGCATCGCCCACATTGGCCAGGCCGGCGCCCTGCTTCATCACGGAGTACAGGTATCCGCTTTCCTCCTCGATCAGAGGCTCTGCGGTGGACATCAGCAGGCTGATGGCAAGCTGACGGGTCGATTTCCCGGTTTTCTCCTCCAGGTTGTTCTCCCGGATGTACTGAGCGACCACGGCCACCATGCCGGTGACCTGCGGGGCCGCCATGGAGGTGCCGGACATGGTCTCGTAAGCCGTGCCGCCAGCCACTGCGCCGTTGACGGAGTAGATGCTGCCGCCAGGCGCTGTGATCTCAGGCTTCAGCTCCAGGGAGCCGGGGACGCCCCAGGCACTGAAATCGCTCATGGCGCTGCTGGCGCTTGTAATGCCTGCGCCGATGTTGGCCGCTGCGGTCAGCGTGCCCTCGTAGTAAAGGACATTGCCCTCATCGTCTTTCACGGGCGTTGCGGCTTTCTGGAGTGCCGCACCATCATTTTGGGTGATGGACACACAGGGCGCCTTGTAGTTGTAGCCGGTCAGATCCATGTTGATGGTGCCGGAGGTGTTGTTGTAGACGATGGTGGCAACGGCGCCGACTTCTGCCGCCGCATTCGCTTTCTGATAGAAGGAGGTCGTGCCGCGGGAAACCACTGCGATTTTGCCCTTGATCACATCACCAAGAGCGGCAAAGTCCTCTTCTGTGCCGAAGCCATCGATCCAGATATAGCCAAGCTCGCCTTGTTCCGCCAGCGTGGTGAACGGCTCGTTGCCATAACCGCTGCTGGAGGTGTCGGAGTAGAAATATTTTGTGCCGTCTACGGTGAAGTAGTTCCCGGTCGTACCAATATTGTCCACGGACGCAACGGCGAAAGAATTGGTATAGGATCCGGGGGAGCCACCTGCATCCAGGCTCACATCATCGCTGTACAGATAGCCCGTGGCGTTATAGCTGCTGTCTGCCCAGGAGCCGGAGTTGCCTGTGGACATGGTCACCGTGGTGTCGCTCTCAGTCAGGCTGTCCATGATCTCCTGATACTCCGCACTACGGCTGAAGCCGGGGTTGCCGGAGCCAAGGGACAGGTTCACCGCATCGCAGCCCAGGATGATGGCATCCTCGATGGCCGCCATATAGTCGGAGTCATAGGCGCCGCCGCCTGTGCCGAACACCTTCATGGTGATGATCTGAGCATCGGGGGCCACGCCCTGAACCAGCACAGTGTCAAGCGCCTTGGAGAAGGTGCCGTCGCTGTTTTGGATGTATGCGTTGGCGGCCGCAATACCCGTGACATGGGAACCATGCTCGCCCTGACTGTCGTTGTCGTGGGTGATGTCGAAGTTCTCATCTATATAGTTGTAGCCAAAGGGAACCTTGGTGTTCTGGTAGAGGCTCTCCGCCGTCACACCGCTGTTGCTTGCGATGTTGAGCTGATCCAGAACGCTTGCGATTTCCGCTTCGTCCAGCAGGTTGAGGCTCTCCGTATATTCCTCAACCGACATACCCGCCAGGCCGGCGTTGTACGCCAGAGAGTAGTTGAAGCCGGCCGCACTGAAGGACTGGTGATCCAGGTCAATGCCGGTGTCGATGATGGCGATCCGGCTACCTGCGCCTGTATAGCCGGAGGCCCAGGCAAAAGCAGAGCCGATCTGCTCGCTGGAGGTGGCCATATTGGGGTCATCCTCGCCGTCTGTGTCCACCACATCCGGCTCGTAGCGGTTCTCCAGAACCACGCTCTTGACGCCCGGGACCTCCTGAATGGCCTCGATCTGGCCATAGGTCACATTGGCGGAGATCAGGTTCGCCGCCAATGTCAGGTTCCATTTCACATCCAGCTCCTCGCCGATAACACTGCTGATCGCAGAGGTAATGTCCTCCTGCGTTTCCTGCAGCTTCTCACGGTAGCGAGTTGCGGCGCTGTTGCTCGCAATTCCAGCGGTGGAGTAGCCCGCCGCCAGGGTGGACGGATCCTCCAGAACGATGGAAACACGGACAACATCATCCGCAGAATATAAATCTGCACTTTCTTCCGCAAGGTCATCCGCCGCAAGCTCGTCGAGCTTCTGTGCCGAGACCGTGCTGTTGTCCACTTTCTCAAATGCAAGCTCCTGGGTATTGCTCTGCTCGCTTTGGTTGCCCGCAGAGTATGCAGGGGGGGTGATCAGTCCGCAGACGAAAACCGCAACCAGAATCAGAGAAAGGAGGCGCTTTGTCAAGTGATTTTTCATGGTGTTCTCCCTTTCACTAAGATTTGCTGATATCCCATCAGCCGGGCATATTGCCAAGGTTCAGGCAAATCACCGAATTTCTGCCAATGAGATCTGCTGAAAGCAGTGCTTGGGCGGCAGGCATTTGCATAAATCAAGCAATATTTTATTCATATAATACCATATTTTGGGCGAAATGGAAACGAAAAAGTTCACGAAATATGTACCAAAGTTTTTGCCTTGCGGACGGTTCCTTTTGTGAAAAATGCACATTTGCACTTTTAATTTGGTTGTTCGTTTGTATATAAAAACAAAATAGGAATTTTTCTTCATGTTGTGGACATCTAACCATTGAGAGCAAACATTCGTCGAACATATCGCCGCTTTTGGCTTTCCAATCCCCTGCTCTCCAAACGGAATGTGAAATTTTGTGTGATTGCAAAATTTTCTGCCCTTCCATATTCATATGCAAATGAATAAGCGAATGATCCCGCTTGTTGCACTTTGCTCCTTCGATAGGACTTGTATGATGGTATTTTGTTCGCTTTTAGCGGTGATGTTTTCCACATTCACCCGTCCCCTCTATGCACCGGCAGCGATGAGCGGCAGATGCCCGATCCTGCGATCTGGAGCAGCGCATCTTTCTGCACAAATAAAGAGCCGGGCGGCTGCCCGGCTCTTTCTATTCACTTGAAGGCTCCTGTGTCGGTTCCGACGGTTCCGTGGGTTCCGGCGTTTCCAGGCGGTTGGTGATCTTCTCCAGGGCGGCTTTCATGCCCTCGTAGCCCTCCTCCGGCACATCCAGAATGGAATTGCCCTCGTAGGCCGCCATGGTCTCCCGGATCCGCACCACCTGCACACCCTTTCCGGCCTCGGTCTGATCCAGAATGTAAATGGGGGTGTAGCTGTAGCCCGTGATCGCAGTCTGGCCGGTGTCGCCGTCCTTGGTGATCTCCAGATCCAGCAAAATGGAGTAATCCGTACCCGCGTCTGCGGCATCGCCCAGGAGATCCCCCAGACCGTAGGCTACCAGAGTACCGTTTTCCCGGTCAAATTCAATATCCTGCACATAGTGGGAATGGGTGCCGATGATGGCATCCACGCCCCCCTCCAGCATCAGCGTCTTGATCTTTTCTTGGGTGGTGCTGATGGTATTGTTCAATTCGCTGCCCCAGTGGAGCAGGGCAATGGTGATATCCGGCTCCTGGGCGGCCACCGCCTGAAGAATGGACTGAATGCCCTGGCTGTCCACCTTTTGATAGGCCCCGTTGTAGTCCGTATAGAGCAAATTCACGCAGTTTTCGCTGCCCTCCGGCAGGCCCATGCCGTCCATGCCCTTGGTAAAAGCCACGATCGCCACCCGAACGCCCTCCACCTGGCGGATCAGGAAGCCGCCGGAGCGGGTAAATTCCAGGGTGTCGGCGTAGGCGCCCACCGGCTCCATCCCGGCATCCCGAATGCCCTGGAGGGTGGAGCGCAGACCCAGCAGGCCGTTGGCAATGCTCTGGGAGTTGGCGGCCTGGATCAGATCGACACCGGCGGCCTTGAGCGCCGTCATCATCTCCTGGGGCGCAGAATGGCTGGTGCTGCCATAGGGCGTTCCGGCCAAATTGCCCTCGAAATTCAGGGCGCACAGGTCGGCATCTGCCAAAATCGGCGCAATGTCCAGAAATACCCCGGTGTAGTCGTAGCCGCCGCCGGTGCTGCCTGCGGCAACGGTCTTGTCCGTCACATTCAGATCGCCCCCCGCCACGAAGTGGATCACCGTGTCGGGCAGCTCGGGAGCCGCCGATGTCTGGGGCGGATCGGTGGAGGGGGTAAGGTCCTCCCTGGGCAGGAGCATACCCCGGGCAAGCAGCAGAGCCGCAGCGCACAGCACCAGAACCACGGCGGTAATGCCCGTGCCGATGCGCAGCAGCCGCCGCTGGCGGGCCATAAAGCTGCGCTCCTGGCGGCGCTTTTTCAGTTCTTCTTCATCAAAGGCCATGCCGATCCTCCCGGAAAATTTCTAAAAAGCAAGGGGTGTGTCGGGCTTCCGAAACACGCTCCAAAATATTATACACCATTTCCCCGCAAAGGGCAAGGGCCGGGCTGGGATTTTCAAGTGAAAGATCCGAAAAACCGAAGCAGCCGGGGGCAGCACGCTCCTATTCCCCCTGGGAAAACAGTTCCTTGCCCAGGCCGTAGTCGGTGAAGAGCAGGTTCAGGTCCACATTTTCGGTGATGCCGGGAATTTGGCCCTGATAGCTGTACTGCCACAGATCCGCCCGGCAGGGAAAGTCCAGGGCCGGGTCGTATTTGGCCAGCCACCAGGAATAGTCCTCCAGCTTTTGCAGGTGCAGCAGCTCCGTTGCCTGGTGGCTGTTGAAGTACACCATGGCCTCCAGTCCGGCCTGCTCCGCCCCCTTACAAAATGCCAGGGTGCAGCTGGTCAGGGCGTCGGCATCCATGCTGCCGGTGCGGGCGCTGGCGCTGACATATTCCCAGTCGTAGGCCAGGGGCAGATCCGGCACGAAGCCGTCCAGCACCTCCAGGGCCAGGGCCAATTCCTCCTGGGCCTCGGTTTCGTTCAAGGCCTGGGAGAAAAAGTAGGCGCCCACCCGCAGGCCGGCGGCCCTGGCACCGGCCAGGTTTTGGGCAGCGTTGGGATCCGGCTTCAGCTCGCCGCTTTCATAGCCCCGATAGCCCAGGCGCACCAGGGCAAAGCGCACCCCGGACTGGGCCACGGCGGGCCAGTCGATTTCCCCCTGGTGGGAGGACACATCGATGCCCGGCACGCTGCCGCCGGCGGTGCAGGTGAGGAACAGCCCGTCCTCCTGAAAATCCGCCGGGGTATAGGGACTGAGGGGCGGGGCGTAGACCTGGGGTTCCTTGGCGCAGCCGGCCAGGAGCAGGGCCAGCACCAGGGCACAGAGCAGGTGCTTTTTCATGAACGGACGGCGCAGTTCCACAGGCCGTCGGGGTACAGGCCCCGAACGGTCATCTGATGCAGCGCTTCCACCACCTGGGGCCGATCCTCCTTGTAGGTCACGCCGTACCACTTGTCTGCGGAGGACAGGACCTCCACCTCCGCCTTGCCCTCGCTGAGCAGCTCCTGCACGGTATAGGGCAGCAAAAACTCCGCTTTTTCCGGGTTTTTAGCAGCTTTTTCCTGCAAAAATGCGGGGAAGCGCTGCCGCAATTCCTGCAAAAATTCCGGGGTGAAGCCCCACATATTCATGGACACCACCGTATCGGCGGCCAGATCCTCCCAATGCACATCGTCCTCGGTGAAGTGGATGCCGCCGGGGTAGGTGGAGATCTTCAGCCGCTCCTGGATCTCCAGAAGCCGGTGGTTTTCATCGGTGCGGCAGACCCCCCGGGCCACGCTGCCGTGGTCGGTGACGGTGTTGCCCAGAAGATAGCCCACCATGCAGTAGCGGCCCGGCTCCATAGCGCACAGGGCCTTGTATATGGCCTGGAACGCCGCCGGGCCGTAGTAATCGTCGGCGTTGATCACGGCAAAGGGGGCGTCCCCGATGGCTTCGGCGGCGCAGAGAATGGCATGGCTGGTTCCCCAGGGCTTCGTGCGGCCCTCGGGGACGGAAAAGCCCTGGGGCAGCTTGTCCAGCTCCTGGTAGGCGTAGCGGATCTCCAGGGGGCAATGCTTCAGGCGGGCCCCCACGGTGTCCATAAAGTCCTGAGCGATGGCCTCCTTGATGATAATGACGGCGGTTTCAAAGCCGGCCCGATGGGCATCGAACAGGGAATAGTCCAAAATAGCTTCGCCGTGACCGCCCACCGGGTCGATCTGCTTCAGTCCGCCGTAGCGGCTGCCCATTCCGGCGGCCATAATGACCAAAACGGGTTTATTCATAGTTTTTCTCTCCTATATTCTAAGGAACCTCTGAATAAATCGTCTGCGGC